>CALLDH010000287.1 GCA_937998345.1 uncultured bacterium
GATTTCGGAGATCAATGCCTTGCGGGCCCAGCTCGAGCTCTTGGATGCGCGGACCAAGAGGCAGATCGACAAGCTCAGTGTCTACGGCGCGGAGCTCGAAACGCTGGCAACTCAGAACGAAGAGGACATCGAAGTTTGGACAAAAGCGCTGCGCCTCGTGAGGCGCGCTTCGGTGCCGAAACCCGTCCGAGATCGCACCGTTTCGATTCTTCACGGCCTCCGCGAGGGCCAGAAGGAGCTAGACGCCAAGATGCAAGAGACGCTCGTGATTCAGTCGCGGGCACTGGACGTCCGGGACAAAGTCCGTGGCGCCGAACAGGCCGTGGTCCTCGCGCAGGGCAAACAGGCCGAACAGATTTTCAAGCGGCAGGAACCGCCACTATGGAGCACGGCTACCGTTCTCGACGACCAGGCGGGCGAAGAAGGCGAAGAAGGCGCAGCAGCCAAGCAAGAGGGCTACGGCATTCGCTTCTCCTGGCCGGCCCTGACGAACCACTTGCGTGCGGAGCGAAGCATCTTGCTCCTCGAGCTCTTCCTCATTCTCGCTTTCGGATGGCTGTTCGTGCGGGTCCGAGCCACCCTGGCCGATAGAATCGGCAAGCGGCAAGCGGACGCTGGAGTCGGCTGGGAGGACCGAGCCGCCGAGGCCATGCACCACCCTTGGGCAGCAGCGATCTTGCTAGCGCTCGCCTCAACCCGGTTTGTCTTTCCGGATCGGGTGGTCGACATGATCATCCTCACCTGGGTCGTCGCGCTCCCGGTCTGGTTCGTCGTCTACAAGGAAATGGTGCCCGCAAGCTTTCAGCGGGGGCTCATTGGGCTCGGTCTGCTCGCGACCATCCATATCGTGGTCGCGCTGGTCTCCGGACACCCCAGCATAGAGCGGGCCTTGCTCCTCCTCGAGCTGCTGCTGGTCTTCGTCAGCGCAGGGTGGCTGGTTCGTTTCTGGCGAACCGTCGAGCTTCCGAAGCGCATCCGGCAAGGCCTCTGGTTCGCTATCGCGAGCTTCTGGACCAAGATCGTACTGCTGTTGTCGATGCTCGGACTGGGCGCGGCCGTGCTTGGCCACACGTATTTCGCAGCCGAAGCCGCGGCGGTCGCGATCATGGGGACGATCGGGGGCACCGTCTCTATGGCGCTCGCCCGCGTTATCGAGGCACTGATCTCGACTTCCGTGCACATGGGTCACCTGGACGCGTTCCGAATGATTCGCGCGAATCGAGATGTCACCACGAGAGAACTGAGCCGGGTGGTGCGCCTGGCTGCCGTTGCACTGTTCGTATGGTCGCTGGGGGACATGACCTCCGCTTGGAGACCCCTGGGGCGCGTGCTCCATCGTATGTTCACAGCAGACCTCGGACTCGGGCTCGCTGAGACAGGCGTGACCTTTGCCGACCTGCTCGCGTTCTTCTTCATCCTGTGGCTGAGCTGGATAACCGCGCGGTTCGTGAGCTTCGTTCTCGGAGAGGAGGTCCTTCCCCGTCTTCACATGCAGCCCGGAGTGCCTTATGCACTGACGACGTTTACCCGATACGCGATCATCGCGATCGGCTTCGTGGCGGCCGTTTCGATGGTCGGAATTCCCGTCGACCGGCTCACGATCGTTCTGAGTGCGCTCGGCGTGGGCATCGGCTTCGGCCTCCAGGGCCTCGTTAACAACGTCGTTTCGGGGTTCGTCCTTCTAACGGAGCGGCCGATTCGCCTGCGAGACAAGATTGAAGTCGAAGGCGTGCTCGGCAACGTGAGCAGCATCGGAATTCGGGCGAGCACGATTCGCACCTTCGATGGCGCCGAGGTCATCGTGCCAAACGGGGATCTCATCTCGCAGCGCGTCGTCAACTGGACGCTGTCGGCCCGGCGGCAACGCGTCACCATCCCGGTGGGCGTCGCCTACGGAACGGATCCGAACGAGGTGCTCAGCATTCTGAGAAGGCTCGCAGCCGAGAATGAAAAGGTCTTCAAGGCCCCGGCGCCGCTAGCGCTGTTTCGCGGTTTCGGTGAGAGCTCGCTCGACTTCGAGCTCCGGATCTTCATGGACCCTTCGGACGTGCTGGACGTACCGAGCGCGGTGACCGTGGCGATCAATGAGGCCTTGAAGGAAGCAGGGATCGAGATTCCGTTCCCGCAGCGGGACCTTTACCTGCGGGGGGTGCCCGAGGGTCTCGCCTTCACCGGCACTGGCACCGGCACTGACACTGACGAGAAGAAGCCCTAGTACATCTTCGCGCGTGTAGATGATCTTCTCGGTGAGGATGACCTTCTAGGCACCAGAGCCGAGGGGATGACCGCATGGCGCGGCTCCACTACGCGGATGGCCCGGGCGTCACCGCCTTGGTGCTCTTGCCGAAACTGCGTCGATCATACCCGATCCGCAGCCCCCCCTGGCGGCGAAAGCGAGCTTGGGGTACAACAGCAGCCTCGGACTCGCAGGTTCTGGAGGTGATCCGGATGAAACGCTGTCTCGTCATACATCTCGGCGAGGAGAACGAAGACTTCATCGGTGGATTCGGCGAGCGTCGGGTGAAGGTCTTGTGGCGCGGCTGCGGGCGGGACCTCGACCGGGCGCATGCGCTGGTGAAGCAACACGATGGCAAGGTGGACGCCATCGGCCTCGACGGGATCCCGTTGAACCTCGAGCTCGGCGATGCACATCGACGCTACCGGGTCGGACGCGACCTCGCGGCGAGTGCCACCAGTACGCCGGTCGTGGACGGTGGCGGCGTGCGCGCTGGTCTCGAGCGCTGGAGCGTCGTGCTGACCGACCGCGCAGAGCCGGGGGTCTTCAGCCAGAAGCGCGTGCTCATGGTGCCCGGGGTGAATCACGTGGGGCTGGCCAACGCGCTGCGCCGGCTGACCTCGGACGTGGACTACTACGACCCGGAGATCTACTTCGGCGTACCCGACGTGCCCGGCGTGGGAAGTCCGCAAACCTTGGGAGCCGCAGATGCACCCACGCTCGAGGCGCTCAAAGACGCCCCTCTCGAGAGGCTCTCGCCCCTGCCCGAAGACGGCACCCGCCCCGCCACGCGGCATTTCCGCTGGGCGGATGTCATCGCCGGTGACGCCAACATGATACGCCAGTTCGCACCCACCGACCTGCGCAAGAAGACGGTCGTGGTCCCGTGCGCCACCGACGTGGACGTCGCCGACTTCCGTGCCCGTGGGGCCTCCATCTTAGTCACGACCATGCCGACGCTCGAGGAGGGAGCCACCATGGCTCGGCATTCTCCAGCCGCGGTCGAGGCGGTGCTCGTGGCGCTGCGCGAGGACCCGCGCTCACCGCTCACCGAGGATTCGTACCTGAACCTCATGGCGGAGGTCTCTTGGAGCCCATCGATTCGGCACCTCCAAGACTACGAGGAGGGCATCAATCGTTTCGCTTTCGTCATCCACCCGCTCGACATTCGGTTCGTGCACAAGCACCCGGACTTCAAGTGGACCAAGCGCCTCCCGGACCGCGTTGTCGAAGAAGCTGCCGCGTACCTCAACCCGATGTATGTGGGACGCATCTCCGGAGGACGTTCGCCGACGACGGGTCAGCGCATCGAGGGCTATCTGTTCGCCCTGGGGTCGACGCCGCGGCAGATGATGCGCCACAGCGCACGCTTCACCTACGACCGCCTCAACGAGGCCGCGAAGATGGCCGAGCGCCGCGGATGTCGCCTAATGGGCCTTGGAGCGTTCACCAGCGTCGTGGGCGACGCCGGCGAGACAGTCGCCCACGAGGCGTCGATTGCAATCACCAGTGGCAACAGCCTCACCGTGGCGGCCACCTTGGAAGCCGCCAAACAGGCGGTCGTCAAGATGGGCGCGACCCAGCTCAAGAAGGGCCGCGCGATGATCATCGGTGCGACCGGTTCGATCGGGGCGGTCTGCTCACGACTCTTGGCGCAGGCTATCCACGACGTGGTCCTGGTATCGATCGAGCCGGAGAAGCTCATCGACCTCAAGCGCACGATTGAGGAGGAAACGCCCGGCACCAACGTGACGATCGCGCTGCGGCCGGGTGATCTGGCTGCGAACTGCGACCTGGTGGTCACCGCCACGTCCGCATTTGGGCAGCGCATCCTCGATATCAGTACTTGCAAGCCGGGTGCGGTGATCTGCGACGTCGCTCGCCCGCCGGACATCGGTGAGAAGGAAGCAGCGCTACGGCCCGACGTGTCGGTCATCGAGAGCGGTGAGGTGCTCATTCCAGGCGAGATCGACATCGGTTATGACATCGGCCTACCCAAGGGCACGGCATACGCCTGCCTGGCCGAAACCGCCCTCCTCGCCATGGAGGGGCGCTTCGAGAGCTACACCCTGGGCCGCACTATCGACATGGATCGGGTCAAGGAGATCTACCGGCTGTTCAAGAAGCACGACTTCCAGATCGCCGGGCTGCGCTCGTTTGGCAAGCTGCTGACCGAGGAGGACTTCGCCGAGAAACGCCGAATCGCCGCCGAGCTCATGGCCGACCCGGAGCGGCTAGGCAGAACCCGCGCGGAGGTCAGCGCACGCATCGCCGAGATGCCCGTGGAGGCCAAGGGCGTCAGCAGCGAAAGCGGCACGGTGAAACGCTTGGTCCATTTGGCCGAACGCATCCCGCCACTGTCGGGCACCATCCGGCGGCTCCAGGTGCTGGGTAGCTCAGAGGACCCTGATGAAATCGAAGGCCCGTTCGGCCCTTCGTTCCACGGTAAGTGAGCCATTCGATGCCGCTCTATCCCCGATCAGCGAGTCGTGAAACACGTGAGATTTTCGCCGGCGGAGAAAGGGAGTAGGCTTACCGCATGTCGCGCCACGTCTTCTTTACAGGGTTCCCCGGATTCATCGGCCGGCAGCTGATAGGGCGACTGAGCCGGGCTGAACCGGAGGCAAGCTTCACGTTCTTGATCCAGGATCAGGTGCGGCCGGTCGCCGAAAGATCGATCGCAGCGATCGAGGCCGAAAGCGAAGGGTTCGCCGAGCGTGCCAAGCTGGTTAGCGGCGACATCACGCTGCCTTGGCTCGGCATGGGTGAAGACGTCTATCGCCAGGAGGCCGACCGCACGACCGACGTCTGGCACCTGGCGGCGGTCTATGATCTGTCGGTGCCGGAGCCGACCGCTTACCGCGTCAATGTGGTCGGCACCGCCAATATCCTCGACCTTTGCGAGGAGGCTCCTAACCTCTCGCGCCTCGACTACGTATCCACTTGCTATGTAAGCGGCGCACGGACCGGCCTGGTTCGCGAGTCCGAACTCGACGAGGGCCAGACCTTCAAGAACCATTACGAATCGACCAAGGCCTGGGCTGAAATGGAAGTCCAGAGAAGGATGCACAGGCTGCCTGTATGCGTCCACAGGCCGGGCATCGTGGTGGGTGACTCGCACTCCGGCGAGACGGACAAGTACGACGGCCCCTACTTCATCATCAATCTGTTGCTGCGACTCCCGAAGTGGCTGCCGATGATCAACATCGGCGAAGGCGGCTCGCGCGTGAACCTGGTACCGGTCGACTTCCTCTGCGACGGCATGGCCTCGGTGTGGAACAACTCGGACTCACTTGGACATACGATCCAATGGGCGGACCCGAACCCCTACGCGGCCAAGGAGATCGTCGACAAGCTCCTCCAAATCCTCGGTCGTCGGCGCGCGATCGGCATGGTCCCGTCCGACGCGGTAGAGCGGGCGTTGGGGGCAGAACGCGTTCGCGAGATCGCACACGTGCCCAAGGAATCGGTCATTTACTTCAACCACGACGTCATTTACGACACCGAGAATCAGCACCGCTTCCTAGAGGGCACGGGCCTGCGCTGCCCCGACTTCCTCAGTTACCTGCCGACCCTCGTCGAATACGTCAAAGAACACCCGGACAAGGAGTTCCTCGACGGCCGCAAGGTGTGAAGCGAAGCGCACTCGTACCAGTACTTCGCCGTCTCCCGGAGCAGGCGTTTCGACTTCCTGGAGCTCGAGGGCATCCAGTGATCCATACCCGTTTTGGACGATCGCCTTGATCGTTTGCGCATACCTACTTCAAACGTCCTTTCTCGTCCCGAGAAAGTCGATATTGTGCCCTGCGCGCAGGCCCGTGACCTCTCTGGCGGAGCCGACCTCTCAGGCAAACAACTCGAAGCGAGCGGCGTCGCAAATCGCCATCACGGCCGGATGCCGCACCCGACGCTCGACGGAGATCGCATAGAAGCTCTCAGTGACGTCCTCCGTTCGCCCGATGGCTTCGACCTCGTACTGCCGCCCAACTTCCTCCTCGACTACCGTGGGTATCGCGAAGAAGCCCTCCCCCGCCTGACCGAAGCTTTTCAGCAAGGCGCTGTCCTCGAACTCTCCAACGATCACGGGCCGTACCCCGCAGCGGTCGAACCAGGCATCGAGCAGTCGCCTAAGAACGGCTTCATCACTCGGCAAGAGGACCGGTGCCCCGTCGAGGGACTCCGGAAACCCACTGCGCAAGCGTTTTCGGAGCTCTGGTTGCGCCATGAAGGTGACACCGCAAGTCCCAAGGAGGTGGTTATAGGCTCGGACCTTCACCGTCGGTGGAATCGGAGAGTCGGACAATATGACATCCAGACGATGCACGGCTAGATCAGCAAGCAGCTCCGTCGGACTGCCCGTGTGACAAACCAGCTGGACCGGCTCGTTCAGGCGAAGCGCTGGCTCGATGAGACGGTGAACGATCAGCTTCGGTAGGATGTCGGCCGCGCCGACCAAGATCCTAGGGGAACGACCGCTCGGCTGCCCACGCAACGTCTCTTGAAACTCCCGGCCGAGCGAGAAGATATCGTTGGCGTAGCGCAAGGCGACGTGACCGGCATCGGTCAAGACCATGCGGCGGCCCACACGCTGGAACAGCTGTTCCCCGAGGGCGGCCTCCAAGTCGCGAATCTGTGTGCTTACGGTCTGGGGAGTCAGATGCAGTTGCCTGCTAGCGCGCGTAAGGTTGCCCTCGCGTGCAACCGCTTGAAACAGCCGCAGATGGTGGAAGTTGAGTGTTCCCATCGAAATACCTTCATTCGATATTATCTGATAGTACGTGGCGAACTATCGAATGGACAGAACAATGACGAGCAGCCAAGAAATCGGCTGATCATGACATTGGAGGATCAGTGAAAAGTCCCCCGCGCTTCGTCGGAACCCTACAGTCCGACCTGCCAGCTTCGCTGGTGGTCTTTCTGGTTGCACTTCCCCTGTGCCTCGGAATCGCCCTGGCCTCCGGCGCGCCACTCATCTCCGGGCTCATCGCTGGAATCGTCGGCGGAATCGTCGTCGGTACTCTCAGTGGGTCGCCGCTCGGAGTCTCTGGTCCAGCCGCCGGGCTCGCCGTCATCGTCCTGACCGCCATCCAGGACCTCGGCGCATTCAACATCTTCCTCGTGGCGGTCATCCTCGCCGGATTGATTCAGATCGTCCTCGGCTTCGTGCGGGCGGGGACCGTCGCATACTACTTCCCGTCCTCCGTGATCTCGGGAATGCTGGCTGGGATCGGGATCATCATCTTCCTGAAGCAGATCCCCCACGCGTTCGGATACGACAGAGACCCGGTAGGAGAGCTTTCCTTTCGGCAACCGGATGGCGAGACCACCTTCTCCGAGCTCCTGCTGGTATTGGATTCCATTAGCCTCGGACCGTTGATCATCGCCTCGGTTTCGCTCGCGATTCTCCTTCTCTGGGAATCGCGATGGTTCAAGAGACACAAAATCTTCGCGCTGATCCCGGGACCTTTGGTCGCGGTCGTGACTGGCGCACTCCTGAATCTGTTCTTTCGTTCGAAGCTCGGGTTGGCGCTCTCGCCGGAGCAGGTCGTCAGCATACCGGAAGCGGATAGCCTGAGCGGTCTGCTAGGCTTTCTTACGTTCCCCGACTTCTCTGCACTGACGAAGATCGACGTTTACAAGACCGCCGTTGTCCTCGCGATTGTCGCCAGCCTAGAGACGCTTCTTTGCGTCGAGGCCACTGACAAGTTGGATCCGCGAAAGAGGGTAACGCCTACCAACCGTGAGCTGAAGGCACAAGGGATGGGCAACGTCATTTCAGGCTTTCTCGGCGGTCTCCCAGTTACGCAGGTCATCGTTCGCAGCTCGGCAAACATCCAATCTGGTGGGCGTAGCAAGGCTTCCGCGATCATCCACGGCCTGCTCCTTGTGGTCGCCGTCATTGCGCTGCCGACCATCATGAACTTGATCCCACTCGCAACACTTGCGGCGATTCTCTTCGTCGTCGGCTTCAAGCTTGCCAAGCCGTCGGTGTTCAGAAAGATGTTCCGCCAGGGTCGGGACCAGTTCATTCCGTTCATCGTCACGGTCTGTGGGATCGTATTCACCGACCTCTTGATCGGGATCGGTCTTGGGATGGTCGTGGCTGTTCTTGTCATTCTCCACGAAAATTTCCGTCTGCCATTCGAGATCAGCAACGTGCCGCAGGAGCGAGGAGAACGGGTAGAAATCGCTCTGGCACAACAGGTCACCTTCCTAAACAAGGCAACCGTGCTGAAGACCCTGGACTCCATCCCGGACGACTCCTCGGTTGAGATCGACGCTTCAGAGTCGGTCTTCGTCCACCCAGATGTAGTCGAGCTCATAGACAACTTCGTCATCGGAGCGGAGGCGAAGAACATAGACGTCGTCGTCAATGGCCTTGACCATCGCCCACACGTGAGCCGGCCGACTGGCATGAAGGTCGCCGTCAAGCCCCCGTCAACTCTGAAACGAGAGAGGCCGCAATGAAGACCCAGACCAAAGACATGCAGGCGGGGTTGACTCCC
>CALLDH010000288.1 GCA_937998345.1 uncultured bacterium
CCACCGTAGTCAACGTCATCAACAGGAACATGATGATGTTCACGACGATGTCCAAGAATGGGACGATGTTCAGCTCTTCGCTGAGCTCGGACGGATCGAGGTCGGGAACGTTCGTTCGCTTCCGGACGTAGGCTCGTTGACGTGGTGTCAGTCGTGCGGGCATGGCCGGGCCCGATCAACCGCCTTGCCGGCGCAGCGTGAGTAGGTTCTCGAGCTGCATCGTGACCTTTTCCATCTCGTGCTTGTGCCGCTTGGTCAGCCCGTAAAGCACGAGATGAGCGACCATAAAGATCACGGCGATCAAGAGACCGAGGAACGTATTCCACATGGCCTCGGCGATACCGGCGGAGAGCAGGGCCGTCTTTTGAGACGGGTCGTCGATGGTGCCGACCGCCTTGAAGGCGCGAATCAGACCGCTGATCGTACCGAGCAACCCGATCAGAGTAGCGATGTTGGCCAAAGTCCACAGCGATCCGGTTCGCTTCTCGAGCGCTGGGATCACCTCGGACATCTTCTCTTCCATCGAGGCGATGACCGCCTCTTCGCCGCGGTTGACCTGGGTCAACCCGGACTTCACGACCTCGAGCAGCGGCACGGCCTTCGCATCGCACTGACGAATCGCGCGATCGATGTTCCCGGCCTGCACCAGCTTCCGAATTCGGTTCATGAACTCAGCTGCATCCACGCTGTAGTTCATCCGAATGTACCAAGCGCGGTCGATAATCACGCCGACGCCAAAGGCGAGGACGAAGAGATTGATGAACGAAAACGGAGCACCTTCCTGCAGTGCCTCCCAGATTTCATGCATGCCTGCGGCTCCCTCCCGCTCGCCTTTGATATGGCGAGAAAACCCCTTGTTTTCGCTTCCCTTCAGCCTCACTGAAATTTGGACCCAGAGAGCTGGAATCCATTGAAATCATTGCGACTGTTGGGGCGAACCCCTTGACCGAGGGGCAAGCTACCGCACGCCCCGCAAAGTTGTCAACGCGACTACCGCTTTTTCCGCTTTGGGACCCAAGCTCGGGCCCGCCACGGTTTCTAAGGAACTGAATCGGGCACGATGTTGACTTGCTGGATCCAACCGTTATCATCCCTATATAGTAAGCAAACCATTGAATTGCTTACTGTTCTGGGGGGAACAGCGAGTTTTAGTCAGAAGACAGTGGTGGGGATCGCACCGTACTCACTCGGGGTCCAGATAACACTGTCGAAGTAAAGTTCGCAGGAGGCAGGAAAAATGGCCAAGTTGGCATACCACTTTGAAGCTGGCGGATGGGCGATGTGGCTCATCCTCGTTTGTCTCGTCTTCGCGATCGGTTTCACGATCGAACGAGCGATGTACCTCTACAAGGCGTCGATCGACAAAGACGAGTTCATCGCGAAGATGCAGAAGTGCATCACCGCGGGAGACGTCGCGGGAGCGATCAAGGTTTGCTCGGCCGAGCACACGCCGCTCGCCCGCATCGTCAAGCAGGGCCTGCTCAAGGTGAACCGCCCCGACGAAGAAGTTCAGGCAGCCATGGACGAAGCCGCGCTTCGAGAGCTGCCGCTGATTGAACGCCGCACGCCGTACCTCGGCCTGCTCGCGAACGTCGGCATGCTCTGCGGTCTCTTCGGTACCGTCGTCGGTCTCATCACCGCGTTCGGTGAGGTGGCCAAGGCCGATGCGGCCAGCAAGGCGACCGGTTTGGCGAAGGGCATCGAGGAAGCGATGAACTGCACCGCCTTCGGTCTCATCACCGCGGTCTTCGCGCTTCTCATGATGGGCCTTCTCAACGGCAAGACGCAGAAGATCATCGACGACATCAACGCGGCCACCGTGCAGGTCCTCAACCTCGTGGTGGGCAACCGCTCCAAGGTCGACCTCCAGAACATCCCCGCGGAGTAACGGCCGATGGCTGCAATCGATAGCGGCGGAGGCAACTCCGGAAAGAAGGCGGTCAATCAGGAGATCCCCCTGATTCCGTTCATCGACCTCCTGCTTTGTTGCGTCATGTTCCTGTTGGCCACTGCAGTGTGGAATCAGCTCGCTGCGATGAATGCCAACCAGCAAGTCCCGGGGCAGGCTTCCACGGAAGATGCGCCCCCAGAGGACGAAAAAGTGAAGCTCATCCTGCAGGTTCGGAACTCCGGGTACGTCCTGGGGTCTTCGGCCGGGGAGAGCATCGACATCAGCAAGCGCGTCGTAGCCGACCAGAAGGAGTTCGACGTTGACGAGCTCGAAACCAAGCTGGCTCAGTGGAAGCAGGCTTGGGACAAGCGCGACGATTTGATTGTCGCACCCGAGGACGGGGTCCGGTACGAGGACGTCATTCGGGCAATGGATGTCGCCGCCGCGGCGGGTTTCGCAAACCTGTCGATGGCCGACGGAGCTGCGTTCCTGTAGGGGGAAATCATGGCGATCAAACGGCCAGAACCAGAGCTGCTCCGCAACATTCCGCTGAAGTTCGTTCGTGAACGTGTTTCCGGTCACGGGCGCAAAGAGGTGGATCACCAGATTCCGCTGATCCCATTTATCGACTTCCTGATCGTGTTGGTGATCTTCCTGCTCATGTCGTTCTCCGCTTCAGGTGAGTTGGTCGCACAACAGCCGACCATCACCATGCCTGACGCACAGAACACCGAGCAGATCGAGATCTCTCCGATCGTCGCCGTCGACGAACGCGTGATCACACTCGACGGCGCCCGCGTCGCCGACACACAGACCCAGGGGCAGTCCGCCCAGGTGGACCGCATCGAACCGCTCATTCAGGGCCTCGAGGCGGAGAAGCGCAAGTGGGAGACGATTCATCCTTCGGAGCCGTTCGCAGGCCAAGTCATCGTGCAGGCGGA
>CALLDH010000289.1 GCA_937998345.1 uncultured bacterium
CTGATGACGAAGCCCCTCGATAGCCCCTCTTCCGCGTCTCTTTCGCAACGTTTGCTGTGGTGGAGCATGGCCGGGGGCTGCCTGCTGGTGTTGGCCACGGCCGCGGCGATTGAGCCCGATGCTCGAGGCTACGGCACGCACACGCAGCTCGGCCTTCCCCCCTGCGGTTTCCTCTTGCTCACCGGATCCCCTTGCCCTGGATGCGGGCTCACCACCGCTTTCGCATATGCCATCCGAGGCCACTGGTCGCTCGCGGCCAGCGCCAATCCGCTCGGGCTCGCGTTGTTTCTCGCCGTGTGTTTTGGCATTCCGCTTGGCGTGACCGGTGCGCTCCGTGCCTGGTCGCTCGACGCCGCCGTCGATCGCTTCGCGTTGAATCGCTGGGCCCTCGCGCTCGCCGGCGGTGCAGTCGCGGTCTGGGTCGTGCGATTCGCCGCCGCGCTCTAGCCTTTGCGCGTGAGAGCGTGGCGCGTCTGCTTCAATAGGTCGTCGCCGCTCTTGACACTGGTTTGCGGAGCGCTCGTGAGCGCGATTTGCACCAAGGGCCTCGGCGAGACGTTCCCGCCCCAGAGCTCGCCGTTCTCGACCTGAGCGTTCAAGCGCCGGAGCACGTAGCTCGCCCCATGGCCGTCGGTTTCGGGCAACAGGATGCAGAACTCGTCGCGCCGCAAACGAAAGAGATGATCCACTGCACGGATGCAACGTTTGAGCCCACTGCCGACCAGAGCCATCGCACGATCCGCAGTTCCATCCTCGCTTGCCGCCGCGAGTTCGGTCGAATTCCCCAGCCTGACGACGATGCAACTCAAGGGGTGCCCATACCGCTCGGCGCGTGTGTGCTCGTAGTCCAAGCTGATCAGAAGTTGTGACGGGGTGCCCGCGCCGGTCACTGGGTCGTGCTGGTCGGCCGGCGGCGTGCTTTCGGGAATGCCTAGGCGATCGCGCCGTGTGGCCCGCAACACGTTGCGGACGCGTTGCTGAATCTCGAACACCCGGTATGGGCGGGTCAGGTAGTCTTCCGCACCGAGCTCGATCCCACGGCGCCTGGCCTCGAGGTCGCCTTCGTCCGTCACGAGCAAGACTGGGATATTGACCAGGCTCGTGTCGGCTTTGAGAATGCGAAGGATCTCGAATGCGTCGATTTCCGACATCTTGGCGTCGAGCATGAGTAGGTCCGGCGGCCGGCGAGCCACCATCGCGAGCACCTCGGGTCCATCGGCGGCGGTCACGACGTCGTATCCCGCAGCGTCACACGCTTCGTGAAGCAAGCGAAGGTTGAATGGATCCGGATCCGCCACGAGAACCAAGGCGCTCATGATATTGCTCCCCTCGGCCTTCCCGGATTGCTGCCTTCCCCCACGGGCGTCACGGTATCATGCGCTTGTCGAGGCCTCCAATCTCCGTGCCTGTACGGGCGACACGAGTAAGCTTGGCCCTGTGGTAGCGCCGGCCAGACACATCGCGACCCGCGTGCTTCACAGGGTCGCGCGTGACGATGCCTGGGCGACACCCACCCTCGATGCCGAGCTCCGCCGTGGTTCGGTAAGCCGCGTCGATGCGGCCCTCGCCACCCAAATCGTCTACGGCGCGCTTCGAGCAGCGCCGGATCTCGATGCGTTGCTGTCGCGGCACGCCCGGCGTCCCGTCAAAGTCGACGACTGGACGCACGCCGCGCTGCTCGGAGCCGCATATCAACTTTTCCACCTAGAACGAGTCCCGTCTCACGCCGTGGTCAACGATACCGTCGAGCTGGTGCGGATGAAGCGCGGCAAGAGGGTCGCCGGTTTCGCGAACGCGATTCTCCGAAAGGTCGCGTCCGATCGGCCGGCGGTTCCGCAGCCCCCGTCGTCGGTTTCGGTTCCACCCTGGTTACTCGATGCGCTGCGATCTTCGATCGGAGTCGAGCATACCGAAGATCTCCTTCGTGTGGGCCTGGAGCCCCCGTCGATCGATTTGCGTGTCCGGGCGGACATCGAGCGAGACGCGGTCGCGGAGGCCATTGCCGCAGCGAATCCGGAGGCTGTCATCTCAAGCACGGAGCTTTCACCCCAGGGTTTGCGCATCCGCGGTGCGGGCGACCCGCGTGAGCTGCCTGGCTACGCTGAAGGGGCGTTTGCGGTTCAGGAGGAAGGCGCGCAGTTGATTGGCTTGTTGCTGCAAGCGCAGCCCGGGGAGCGGGTGTTGGATGCTTGTGCGGGGCGCGGGGGCAAGACCGCTCAGTTGCTCGAAGCCGTTGGCGCGTCCGGCACCGTGGTTGCTACGGATCTGCACGAACATCGTCTCGAACAGATCGCGGCAGAGCTCGCGCGCCTTCGGTTGGGCGCCGCTCGGCTCGAAACCGACTGCGTCGATTGGACGGTGGGCAGAGGCACAGTGGCCGGAGAGTTCGATCGGGTGCTTGTCGACGCACCTTGCACGGGGCTTGGCACTTTGCGCCGTAGGCCTGAAATTTTACTGCGGGCCCATCACGAAGATGCGGCCCGCATGGGTGAGACGCAGACGCTCATCCTCGAGAACGCCGCCTCGCTGGTGCGACCCGGTGGAACCCTCCTCTATGCGGTCTGCTCTCCGCTCCATGACGAGGGTTTGGGGGTCGTCCGCAAGGTCGCTCTCCCTGGATTCGATCTTCAAGCGGGTAGGGCTTCCCACTTGAAATCATTGTGCTTTGGATCCGACGGAGGTTTGGATGTGGGGCCATGGGTAGAGGGGGCTGGCCCCTGGGCCGATGCCTACCAAGTATACGTGTGGGTGAATGTAGGACAGCTCGTTGACACCTGTCCGCGTCAACGCTAGATTCCGCCGAGCTTGAAATACGGGGCGTAGCGCAGCTTGGTAGCGCGCACGGTTCGGGACCGTGAGGTCGGAGGTTCAAATCCTCTCGCCCCGACTAGAATTGAACACTGCAATTACAATTGCAGCGGAGGC
>CALLDH010000290.1 GCA_937998345.1 uncultured bacterium
CGAGCGCCCCCACAGGAAGCGACTGAGAGGTACTCCCGTACCTCGCAGGGAGCGACCGAGGAGGTAAGCCGACCACGGGCGAAACTAGCCAAAACTAGGGTGCGGAGATTTTCGGTCGTGGTCGAGCGCCCCCACAGGGAACGACTGAGAGGTACTCTTGTACCTCGCAGGGAGTGACCGAGGAGGTAAGCCGACCACGGGCGAAAAGATCCGTGCCCTAGACGCCGATGAACAGGCGTTGGCCGAAATTGCGCTCAAGCCTGGCGCCGAAGATCTTCGAAGCCGCGCCTTCGATGTCGTACTCGATTCGCTTGAAATGGAAGGTCCGCGAGTCGCTGTCGTACACGGTGTAGCTTGCACGATTGTCGTAGTCGCGAGGTTGGCCGACTGAGCCGACGCTGACGATGTACTTGGTGCCATCCTGTAGCGCGAAGTCTTCGGGCGGAAGCTCCTCGACCTCCCCGGGTCGGAGCCCAAACACCTTGCACAGGTGAGAGTGTCCGATGAAGGTGATGTGACCGAGGTCCTTCAAGATCGGGAGGCACTCGGCGGCCTGGTCGGGGGCGAAGATGTACTCGAACTCTTCGAGGCGAACGGGCGAGCCATGGCATAGGTCGACGTCGATCGCCTCGAGGCGGTGCTTGTACGGAAGCTGCCTGAGCCAAGCCATGTTGTCGGGCGTCAGTTCGCGCGCATGCAGGTCGAGCGCCTGACGGGCGGCCTCGTAGTAGTAGCTGTAGTCCATCCGGCCCGCGACCGCGGCGTCGTGGTTTCCAAGGATGGTGATCTCCGCGACGTCCCGGATGATGTCCGCGCATTCGTTCGGGCTCCCGCCGTACCCGACGACGTCGCCGAGACAGTAGTACGCATCGATGTCCTCGCCGCCATAAGCGTCCATGACGGAGGACATCGCCTCTAGATTTGCATGTACGTCGCTAAATATGCCGAGCCGCATGATTGGTTCGCCAGTTACCCCGAATGCTCCATGGTACACGATAGCTCCTGCCCGGTCGAAGTCCCGTGCAGCGCACAAAGCGCTTCTAGCGCCTCGCGATTCTCCTGGATCTGGCCATCGTCGAGCCCTTGTGCGGACGCGCCAGGCACGATTTCATCGAACTGCCGCGTGAGCGCAGCCACGAGCTCCTTGGCGTCCGCTGCCAAGCCGAACCGCACCGCTTGAAGCACCAGCGAATTCGACATCGCCAAACCGAACCGCAAAGCATCGGCGACGACGCGGCGCCTCGATAGCTCGAATACCGTCCTCGGGACACTCACGACCATGAGCGCCTCTTCGATCCGCTCCGGAGTGCTCCAGGCCTCCAGGCGCTTCAGCCGGCGCAGTGCCTCAGCGGCGGTCGGCGCCTCGTTCTCGAGCACGAACGGGTGCTCGGTTCGATCGACCGGGATCGGGGCCGAACGGCAGGCGTCGACGGCATCTGTCCAGCGTTCGGGGAGAGCCTCGGGAGCGAGCTCGGCGCGTCGGATGATCATCTTGGCATTGGAGGCGCGTGGTGCTTCGAGGCGGAAGGAGCGCAGAGGCTGATGCCGATCACTGTAGACGACGACTGTCGCATGGAAGTCGCGCCCAAGGAGCTCCAGAATTCGGCCATCCACGGAGCGAACCGGGTTGAGACAAGCGCGTCGCACTGCATCAGCCCTCGTATCGCTCAGGACGAGGATGCAAACCGGCAGCTGATCGACCGTCTTGAGCTGAACGAGAAGGTCGCTGCTCGCCTCGGAGAACGCGTCGTGGTCCTCCTCGCCGACTTGAACGAAAATCCAGAGCTCCTCTTCGTCGATCAGCGGCGCGAGCTCGGTGGACGCGCGATCCCAGAACTCAGCCGGTGGCAGCAGCCCCGCGAGCCGAGGGTAGTAGCTGGCTACGACCGGTGACGCGTCCACCGGCTCGAGCTCGGTGACGTCGACCTCGATGGCTTCCGAGTCTTCGAGGTGGCTCGCAAGGCCGCGGCACCCGTAGACAATGGCGAAATGCCGGACGTAGTCCGGGACCTCCTCCTCGTGCTCCTTCATGAGCGAATCGAGCAGCTTGGCGCGCTCCGACAGCTCGCGACCACGGGCCCCGTGCGGAACTACCAGGACGAACTGCTGTGCCTCCGGGTCGTGGTAGATGAACGGCACATCGACGACCTCGCCATCATCCAGCTGATGCAAGCTGCCCCCGAGTGCCGGCTGGCGGAGCTCCGGGTACTCCCCGACATTGACGACGCGGAAAACCTCGACCTCGAGAGGCACCCGACCGGCACGAAAAACGCGAACCCGCTCTGTACGGGTCTGGCCCGAAGGCCCTGTGTAAGCCGAAGGCGCTGTGTAAGCCGAAGGCCCCGTGTAAGGCTGATGAGTCAACGAGGCACCCGACCCCCGAACTAACGCATTCATCGACCTATGGCCAGTTTGCCGAACCGGGCTATTGTGGGTTCACGATGACGACCAACACCGCCGTGGTGGACCTCACAGTGGCCTGCGTGACCTCGGTCAAGAACGCCTCCGGAATGGAGCTCGACCTGACCCAGGACACCCTTCCGATTCTCGACCACTATGCCGAGCTCATCGACTCGCCCCGCGACGAGATCGTGTCGCTCATGGCCCCAATGAGCGGCGCTTACTTCGGTGAGCTCCTGGTCCGCCAACTCGAAGACGGAGAGTGGGTGACCGACCCGGACGACTACAGCGGTTGGCGGCTGCGCTTCGAGCGCAACTCGCTGACGTTCAATCCGATCGGCGTCGCCCTGGAGGTGCTTCTCGGACAAGACGTTCCCGACTGGGGCGCCCATCTGCAAGCCGCCCCGGAGGATCAGCTCCGCGTCCAGAAGGCGCTCGAAGTGTTCGGGGATGTGCGCGATCGCGATTACTACACCTTCACCATGCGCTTCGAAGCCATCGAGCAGGCGTATCTAGGTTTGCTGAATAATCCCGCAGGCATGGCCCCACAGCCTTGACATGGGACGGCCGGCCTCCATATTTGCCCAAGTTCCTGGAAACACACGAGTTTTCGAGCCTGGCCTTTGACGGATTCACTAACATCAGCAATCGAGCAACCGGCCTGTGGCGAGCTACTCACCACCGGTGATATGGCGCGCCTGAGTGACAGCACACTGCGCACGGTTCGGTTCTATGAGCAGGAAGGGCTGATCGAGCCCGAGCGCCGCAGCGCCTGCGGCCACCGACTCTTTTCGGGACGTGAGTTGATGAAACTGCAACTGGCCCTAGACCTCCGTGAGGCCGGGCTGTCGCTGCAGAACATCAAGGATCTGTTTTGCCTCAAGTCCGACTGTGACTGTCCTGAAGAAGCCAGCCAACGGATGTCCCACGTGTTGACCGAACAGATCGACACAATGCAACAAAAGATTGCGAAGCTCCGAAAGCTGCGAGAGGAGCTGACCGCAATGGTGTCCGTCCTGACAGAATGCCAGTCTTGTGATGAGGGCAACTTCCCCCTCGCCTGCGAGAAGTGCGACGTGCTCGGAAGCCCGCAATTGCCGCGAGCACTGCAAGTGCTCTGGCATGAGTCCGAGTAGAGGCTCGAATGGAATGGCAACCGAGCACTCCGCTGTCGGCTGAGGAGTTGGGCAGGCTTCCCGTGTTTCCCCTGCCGCGTGTCGTCTTCTTTCCGGGGACGGCGCTTCCGCTACATTTGTTCGAGCCACGGTACACGGAGATGATCGAGGACTGCCTCGACAGCGGCTGCACTGCAATGGCGGTGGCATTGCTCGCGCCAGGATGGGAGGACGACTACGAGGCGAACCCGGCGATTTATGAAATCGCCGGCGCGGGTCGCATCGTTGCGCACCAACGCCAACCCGACGGTACACACGACGTCATCTTGCACGGGCTCAACCGAGTCCGCCTGCACGAGCTCCTGAACGAAGGCCACGCCTATCGCTGCGCCCGCGCAGAACCGATCGACGACTTTGGTGCTGCGTCGTCTTCCGACGTTCTCGCGATGATGGCTTGCGCAACGCGCGTTGCCGCCAAGGTTCGGGAGCGGCAGCCTGATTTCGCCTTGCAGGTCTCGGCCGAGCTCCGGCCAGGGCGCGCGGCTGACGTCGTCGCCGATCAACTCGTGGTCAGCCCGGAGGAGCGTCAACACATCCTCGAGACGAGCGATGTCAAGGAGCGCGTGAGCCTCGTCACCGAGTCGGTCGCGTCCCTGCTGGCACAGCTCTCCGAGGCCCATGCGCCGTCCTAGGTCACCCCGCAAAGTCAACGCCGTGCGCCGTCCATGGGGCTTCGGTCCCGGCAGTTGCGCAGGGCTGAGGATCAAGCGTGCGGGGGCGGATGGAACGGGGATGCCGCCTGTGGTACCGAGGCTGTTCACATGAGTGATTCAGGCGAGCACAAACCAACCGTAGAGCGGTACGCCGAGGCGGAGTTGCCCTCGCGCTTCGGGGCGTTCCGGGTCGTGGTGTATCGCGAGATCGGTGGGAACAAGGAGCACCTCGCGGTCACCGTCGGCGATGTGGACGGGGCCGAGGATCTGCTGATCCGGGTGCACAGCGAATGCCTGACTGGGGAGGCCCTCCATTCCATCCGGTGCGACTGCCGCGACCAGCTCGATCTGGCGTTGGAACGCATTCAGAGCGCGGGCACCGGCGCGGTCATCTACCTTCGGCAAGAAGGGCGCGGAATCGGCCTGGGCAACAAGATCCGCGCCTACGCCAAGCAGGACGAAGGCCTCGACACCGTCGACGCCAATCTGGCCCTGGGCTTCGAAGACGACCAGCGCGGCTACCAGGTGGCAGCCGACATGCTCCGCGACCTAGGCGTCCGTTCCGTCGCCCTGATGACGAACAATCCACGCAAGGTTCAAGGCTTGGAAAACGACGGCATCAAGGTTACGCGCCGCGAGCCACACGAGGTCGAGATCCACGACCACAACCGCGGCTACCTGAAGACGAAGCAGGATCGGCTCGGACACTTGGGCACCAACGGCGACGACTGACCCCGGCACTGGCACTGGCACTGGCACTGGCACTGGCACTGGCACTGGCACTGCCGTACCCTCCGCCAGTGAGCAAGACCCAAATCGCCAAACTGGCCATCTTCATGATCGCGGCTGCCGCCCTCGCAGCCTGCAGCAATACCAAAACCAGCATCCCGCAGAGTTACCGCAACCCAGGCTACGAGCAGACGGTCTTCAAAAAACTGTTGGTCATCGGAGTCGCCGAGAACGAGGAGAGCCGGAAGGCCTTTGAGGGTGCCTTCGTCAAAGCCATCGCGAACGAAGGCGGTGCGGCCCAGTCGAGTTGGGACGTCTTGCCGAAGAGCGAGCAACTCAGCGAAGAGGAGATCCGAACGGCGATCGAAGCCGGTAACTTCGATGGCGTACTCATCACCCGCCTGCTGAGCGTCGACAAGGAGCAGGAGTACACGCCGGCGTCGACCTACAACAACCCGCGCACCAGGTACTACTCCGGCGGTGGTGGAATGTACGGTTACGGATTCTACGGTTTCTACGGCACGACCTACGCCACGGTGCACGAGCCGGGCTACTTCGAAACCAGCACGAAGATCCAGTTGGAAACCAACCTCTATTCTGCCGCGAACGATGGCCTGGTCTGGACCGGTCAATCAGACACGGTCGATCCGAAGTCGATCCCCGACGCCCGCGAATCGATGACCACGGCCGTCGCGAAGAAGCTCAAAGAGGAGAAGTTGATTCCGTGACCAAGCTCCAAGTCGGTAGACTCCTCATCTTCCTCATCGCAGCGTCAACGCTCGCCGCCTGCAACAAGTCCAAAACCAGCATCCCGCTGAGCTGGCGAAACCCAGCGGTCGAACAAACCGTCTTCAAAAAGCTACTCGTCATCGGCATCGGCGAAAACGATGGGGCGCGACGGCTGTTCGAGGACACCTTCGCCGAAGCGCTCGCGCAGCAAGGCACATCGGCCCAGGCCAGTTGGGGCCTCTTGCCACAGAGCACGCGGCTGACCGAAGGGCAGATCCGAGGCGCGGTCGAAGGCGGCGGCTTTGATGGTGTGTTGATCTCCCGGCTGTTGGGTGTCGACCAGAACGAGGAATACGTGCCCCCGTCGTCCTACACGGTCCCAACTACACACTATGGATATGGGTACTACGGCTATTACGGCGCGAGCTACACGACCGTCCACGAGCCGGGCTACTTCAAGACCAACACGACGTTCCGAATGGAAACCAACCTCTATTCCGTCGCCAGCAGTGACCTCGTCTGGTCGGGCCAATCCGCGACCCTCAACCCTGACTCCCTCGCCGAAGTCATCGACTCGATGACCGCGGCAGTCGCAAAGAAGCTCAAAGAAGAAAAGCTGATTCCATAAGACTCCGCACACAAAAAAGGGGACAGTCCCCTTTTTCAAAGGGTTAATCTCCATCACGCCCCACGCGCACCCCTCCGTGCTTCGACTTCTACACAGGGGAATGGCTCGCGATGTGGGGACGACGGGAGGTGTTGGCGATCGGGTAGGAATAACGCGAGTTACTCGCGGTCGAGGACGGCATGCTGCGTGACGTAGCTGGTGGTTGACGCGCCGTTCTCCGGTTTGCGGGCGGCAATAGAGATTGCTGGGGCAAGCGCCCGGCCCTACGGCTTCACCTCAAACGCACCCAAGTCGCTGATCGAGGTCACCGACTACTAGGGAGATCGGCTCGCCTGCACGCAGGCTTGCCATTCAGGAAGATACTTCTCCGCGCAGCTCTCGCTGATGGCCGCGCATTCCGCAACCGAGGAGCAATGCTCGTCGCCGGCTTCCTTGCAGAAATTCTCCCAGATGTTCCATGGGTCCCGCGTGCAGTCGGGGATGGGCCCGTACCAGAGGTTGAACCAGGTTTCATTGCAGTACTCAGGCGCATCGCCGTATCGTTCGACGGCCATGAGCACTCCAGGGGCGTCGGCCTAGTCCCAGCTTGGGCAGTCAGAACCCTCTCAGTAGTCACTGAGCGGAGCCGCGCAGGGCCCCGCGCCACCATCGCGAAGCAAGCGTGACGGCTGCGCAGCATCAACGCCAGCGAGTGGCAGCACACGCCGACAAGCATTGTCGTGTGCTCTCGATTCCCCCCCCGAGGCGGCCCGACAGCCAGGGCGTCAGCGTTCTGCGCGCTGTTCCCCCATCCAATCCTGGCCGTCATGGTCAAGCCCGCTTCGTTGAGGATCCCACTGCCGCACTCCGCCGCAACTCCCCGCATTCCCGGAGACGGTGCTGCTCGTCACGGTCAATGCCCCGTCGTGGTCGATGCCGCCGCCCATGCCGCCACAAGTACTAGGAAAGCAGTCGCACTCCTCTCCCGCGTTCGGCCGGACCGTGCCGTCCCTCGGTGTGAGCGTTTCGTCATTGACAACGCCATCACCCAGCCACGTTGTCTTCTCAATGAGCTTCCCCTCGCCGTCGAGAACGAATAGATAAAACACAACAACCCCCCGGCTACAGCGCAGAGCGCTACTAAGTCATGCGATGTGGATGCATCAGGCGTGCCAACTAGAAGCCCGGTTTTGCAAGGGAATCCACTACCGTGACGCGCAGTTTCTGCGTTTGGGGCGTGGGGGCGCAACGGGTGCGCAACAATCCTTGTTGCTGGGGCAGAAACGACTCCCAGACCATCGATTCTCAACCTGGAGTAAGCCCGGTTGTTCAAGAGTTAGGGTTACGGCTGCACCGCGAACGAACCCACGTCGCACATCGCGGTCCGCCGTGCCCCGGCTCAATCTTCCGACTGTTGCCGCATCAGCTCGGCCTGGTGACTACTGCGGAGTGATGTGAACAGGCCCGCGAGATCGCCTTGCATGACCTGGTCGAGGTTGTGGAGCGTGAGTTGGATCCGGTGGTCGGTGATTCGGTTTTGCGGGTAGTTGTAGGTTCGGATCTTCTCGGAGCGCTCGCCGCTACCCACCATGCTGCGGCGCTCCGAGCTGATCGCGTCGGCCTGCGCCTCGCGCTCGATGTCCAGCAGCTTGGCCGACAGGATTTGCAGCGCTTTGGCCTTGTTCTGGTGCTGTGATCGCTGCTGCTCGGAGCGAACCATGATGCCGCTTGGGATGTGTTTGATCTGCACGGCGGATAGCGTGCGGTTCACGTGCTGGCCTCCCGGTCCGCCTGCAGCAGTCGCGGAGATCTCGAGGTCCTTCGAGTCGATGTGAACCTCGTCAACGTCATCGACCTCGGGAAGGACCGCGACGGTGGCGGTCGAGGTGTGGATGCGTCCTTGCGACTCGGTCGCGGGAATTCGCTGCACCCGGTGCACTCCACCCTCAAACCGAAGCTTCGAATACACGTTGTCGCCCGAGATCGCGGCGATCACTTCCTTGAGACCGCCGGCGGAGGCTTCACTCAACGACATGACCTCGACCTTCCAACCTTGGGTTTCCGCGAAGCGCGAATACATCCGGAAGAGGTCGGCGGCGAACAGGGCCGCCTCCTCTCCGCCAGTGCCGCTGCGAATCTCGAGGATGGTGTCGCGCTCGTCGTTGGGATCCTTCGGCAAGAGCAAGAGGTTGAGCGAGGCTTCGAGCCGCTCGCGCGCTTCCTCGAGCGCAGGGATCTCCTCGGCCGCCAGCTCGCGAAGATCCGGATCCGAAAGCGCTTCCTTATGCCCTGCCAGGTCCTCTACGACCTGCCCGTAGCGCGCATAAGTCTCGACCAATTGTTGCAGCTCAGCGCGCTCCTTCGTCAGCCCGGTGTACCGCTTGGCATCAGACACTACGTTGGGCTGGCAGAGCAGCTCTTCGATCTCTCGATAGCGAGCCGACAACGACTCGAGCTTGTCGGTGGGAAGCATGTCTAGGCAGCGCGGGAGGCGCTCAGGGAACCATTCTCGCTCAATACTTCTCTGAAGCGGGCGAAACTCGCAAAGACAATCGGCTCGTCCCCGTGGGGCTCCTCGTTTTGAATGCGGTCGCGCCAGGCGGCGGTTTCCATCGCGGCGATGGCGATCTCGACTTGGTCGTCGTCTGGCTCCCGGGTCGTGATCTTCTGAAAGAGAAACCCAGGATAGAGCACGACCCGTCGCCAACCCGTCGTGCAAAACCGCGCGCTGAGCCTCTGAAACTCGTAGGAAATGGCAGCAATGATCGGTAGAAGCCCAATGCGGATCACCAGCAGCGCGGCCTGGCCCAACCAGCCTTCGACGTTGGGCATGAGCAGCGGTGCCGCGAGAGAACCGAGGATGATCGAGACCACGATGACGACGACTAGAAACGTCGTTCCGCATCTGGGGTGGAGCGTGGTTTGCGCCTGCACGTTCTCGATGGTCAGCGGCAGTTTCTTTTCGTACGCGTGGATCGTTTTGTGCTCGGCACCGTGATATTGGAACAGGCGCCGGACATCGGGTATCCGGCTGATCGCGAAGAGGTAGCCGACGAAAATCAACAACTTGAAGCCGCCGATGAGAACGTGAAACGCCGTGTCGGTGAGGCCCAGGTCCCACCCTGCCCCCTTCGCGGTCAAGCTCGCGAGCAACTGCGGTAGCGCGACGAAGAGTCCAAGCGCGAGCACGGTCGAAATGATCACGGCCAGCCGCCCGGAGCCCTCGTCTTGCGCGAGCTCTTCCTCGGTCATCTGCTGCTCCGCCGAGAACTGAAGCGCCGAAAAGCCCATGGTCATCGATTCGACCAACATGGCGACCCCGCGAAACCCGGGCAGCTTCCAGAGCTTCTTCGACCAGGTCGAGCGGTACGGCCCTTCACGGAGCGCAATCGTTCCGTCCGGACGCCGAACGGCCACGGTCAGACACGCCGGAGCGCGCATCATCACGCCCTCGAGGACCGCCTGTCCACCGATGTACGGTTGGGCCATCGTGGCCAATATGGCGCCCTTACGGGGCAAGGCGACCTAGTTGTCGGCGGACGCCTCGGGCGTCGCCTCGGCCGTCTTGCCTTTGCCCGTCTTCGCGTACTTCTTGCGGAAGCGCTCGACGCGACCCGCGGTGTCCACCAGCTTCTGCTTGCCCGTATAGAACGGGTGGCATTCCGAACAGATGTCCACCTGGTCGATGCCCCTGGTCGAACGCACCTGATGCGAGGCGCCGCAAGCGCAGTGCACGGTAATCGTGTTGTATTCAGGATGGATGTCGGGTTTCATTGCTGTCGTGCTCCGTCGCTGAGCGAGGCCGCCGTATGTAGCCTAGGAGACCCCAGTCGGCAAATCATCGGGCCGGGCGGTCCCGAGCGCAAGGTCATCCCCCGAATAGTCACATAATATCATCGAATTAGCGGCTTCGTGTAGACTGCCTGCGGTGACGATGAAATCGAAGGGACCCGGCTGGTTCGCCCTCGCCGCGTCAATCGTGGTCGCGACGCTTATCGTGCCCGGATGCGCGGCCCCGAAACCCCAGGCTGAGCCGAAGGCGGAGAAGACCCCGCAGCCTCCAAAGCCGCCCTCGCAGGCAAAGGTCGCTCCAAAGCTCGTGGTCCTGATCGTCCTGGACCAACTAGGCTCCTGGGTGCTCGATCAACAGTTGCCTCTGCTTCCGAGTGGCAGCGCCATCCGCCGCGCCTACGAGGACGGGGCGGCCCTCACGGCGGAATTCCCGTACGCCGCGACTCAGACGGCGCCCGGGCATGCATCGCTCACTACCGGCGTCACACCTGCAGTGCATGGGATCGTCGCAAACGCAGTCTACCTTCCTGAGCGTGGGGCGCGGAAGACGGTGGACGATGGGAAGCATGTGGTGCTCGGCAACCCGGATCGCTACGTGAGTCCCAGCCAGCTTCGCGCCGAAACTGTCGCCGACGTGTTGCATCGTGAGAGCAACGCGGAGGCACGAATCGTGGGCCTGTCGATGAAGGCCCGCTCGGCGGTGCTCCCTGTAGGACAGAAGGCCAACGTCGCTGTCTTCTACGATTCGGTGACTCGCGCCATGACCACATCGACGTACTACTCTCCCAATCGCAGACTGCCGGACTGGCTTCGCAGCTTCAGAAAGGCCAATCCGGTCGAGCCGCTCCTGCAAACCTGGGAACCCGCCGAACCCGAGTGGTTGCAGAAGCATCTCGGCCCGGACGCGTCGCCCGGGGAGATGTACCCAACCTTCCCCCATGACCCGCGCGAAGCTCCCGACCCATGGTACGCGTTCTCGGGGACGCCGGAGTCGAGCGAGTACTTGATGGCCGCGGCTTACGCAGTGGTGAAAGGGGAGAGAATGGGCACGGATGATGTGCCGGACTTCCTGGCGCTGAGCGTGTCCGGCACCGACATCGTTGGACACGTCTGGGGTGCGCGTTCCTGGGAGTACGCGGACAATCTGCGTCGCATCGATCGGGCGCTCACCCACTTCGTTAAGCTTCTCCAGGCGCGTGGTCCAGTCACGTTCGTGCTCACCGCAGATCACGGAGTCGCCGAGTTGCCGGAGCGCGCTCGGGCGGAAAGCCGGACCGGGGGCCGCCTTCCCGGCGAGTTCCTGACTGCGTCTGCTGAGCGCGCTGCCGACGAGGCGCTGGGCGAAGGCGATTGGATCGCGGCGTATGTCCCGCCGCTGTTCACTTACACGGCCACTGGGAAAGCGCGCCACGAGGAGCTGACCAAGGTGCTCCGCAAGGCCCTCCCGAGCGTGAATGGCGTGAAGGCCGTTTACGATGCCCGGGTGCCCCGCAAGTTGCGCGAAAGCCACGACGACATTGCCCGTCTCGTTGGCGCGAGCCTCCCGAACGACCCGCCGGGCGATCTCTATCTCGTGACCGAGCCCGGCTGGTTCGACGCGCTCTCCGAACAAGGCGGAACCAACCACGGAACACCGTGGGACTACGACCGCCGCGTTCCTGTCCTGATGTGGGGCACGGCGATCGAGCGCAGGACGAGCCAAGACGTACACGATGTGCTGCGTGTCGCGACGACGCTCGCGGCCTTGCTGAACGTGCCCGCTCCCGCCGGGGCTCCCCGGGACCCATTGCCGGGTGTCATGCGGCTGCCCGAGTGAGTATGCTCCCGGCATGAAGCTCGGAATCGCACTCGGGAAGGTCGGCGTGCTGGCCATATGGGCGTGGGGCGCTCTCTCGTTCCTCATGCCGACAGCGGTGCCAGAACCGGGGGTCGGCCAGATGGTGTTCCTGGGCCTGCTGGCGGTGCACGCGGGTGAAGCCTTCGCGTTCGCCAAGGGCCTGGCCGCCGAAGACGGAGCGTCGGTGGGCAGTCACGTCGGCAAGCTACTGGTTTTCGGCTACCTCCACGTCATGGGCGTCCGGTACGGCTGAGGTTTGCGGCGCCGACGTGATGGGCAATAACTGAGCAATGGGTCAGAAGCGAATCCACCTCGTCGTCCGCGGCCGCGTGCAGGGCGTCTACTTCCGCGCCACCGCGCAGCGCGAGGCCCGGCAGCATGGCCTCAGCGGCTGGGTGAAAAACCGCACGGACGGCTCGGTGGAAATCGTGGCCGAAGGCGAAGAGGACGACGTGAAAGACTTCCTCTCCTGGTCGCACAACGGCCCGTCTACCGCGCGGGTCGATGCCGTCGACGTCCGCTGGCGAAGCTACACCGGCGAATACACCGACTTCAGAATCACCCGCTGAGGCTCTCCGCGTTCAGGCGGGGTTGGCGGAGCGCCCGCCGAGTGCGGTCGGAGCCGTCGAAGTCGGAGCCACGCTCTTGGGCCGGTAAACGATGCCCTCAGGCACATCTTCGTAGTCGACCTTCGGGCTCCGATAAGTCCCCACGAAGCGATCCCAGAAGGTGGTGTACTGACCCAGGTTGAAGTCGCTGTACCAGTGGTGGAGCGTGTGGTGGTCAGTGTAGTTGAGCCAGGGCCAGCGAAAGAAGCTCACGCGATCGTGAATGCTGACGGCCCAGAGGGTGACGAAGAGTACCGAGACGACGTAGATCACGGCGTGGACCGGAAAGAAGAATGCTGCGATGTGGTGCGGAACCGCCTGTAGGAAGGAGTCCATCGGGTTGAAGGAGAGCGAGGAATACGGCGTGGGCACCACGTACTTGTGATGACGTTCGTGGACGTACTTCCAGAGCCAGGGCACGCGGTGAAACGCGTAATGCGTCCAGTAGATGAGCGTCTCGGTGAAGATCAGGAGCACGACGACCTGTCCGAACATCCATCCCCAACCGTGCTCGCTCACATCGTAGTACATCTTGGAGTAATCGTTCGCGATCAGCATGTGGATCGGAAGCATCAAGACCCCATTGCCAACGATGCCGATCACCACCCACTTGAGCGCCGACTTCATCTCTTTGGGATCGAGCTCGTAGTCGGGGTGGAAGTGAGCTCGGAACTTCTTGAAGTAGACGTAGTACGCGATGGATGCGATCAGAAAGAAGTACAGCATCCCGCCGCCGGCGAAGACGAGAAACATCACGCCGGGGGTGTCCGGCAGGCCTAGCAATTTAGCGATCACAGTGGCGTTAATATCGGCTTTGCTCGTCTTGTAAAGAGACTGACGAGCGACCCGAAGGCCGAAATGTGGGGGGAAAAGCGTGTTTTTCGGTGGAAAAGGGGTCTGAGTGAACCATTCGCCCCAGCGGCGTTACCGTTCAACCCCGTCTGGCTACCGTTCACCCGCTTTTTCGGTCCATCGCCATGGATGGGCCTACATTTCCGGACGAGATGGGGGTCTCACCCCCTCACGTAGGAGAGTAGCTTTGGTCGAGAATAACCGATTCCCGGGCATGCCCGTTGGCTGGTACACAGTCGCAACCTCTGGAGAGGTTCGTGCGGGCCAGGTCCTGCCAGTGAGGTACTTCGGCGAGGAGCTGATCCTCTACCGAACCGAGTCAGGCGAAGCTCGCCTGACCGATGCGTATTGCCCCCACATGGGTGCGCACCTCGGCTCGGGGAAGGTACAGGGCGAGAACCTCCGATGCGCATTCCACGGCTTCGAGTTCGGTGGCGACGGCCGCTGCGTCCGCACCGCGTATGGTAAGGCGGTTCCGCGTAAGGCCAAACTCGGCACCTGGCCGATTAGTGAGCACAACGGTTACATCTTCGCCTGGTACCACCCGGAAGGGATGCAGCCCGACTGGGAGGTTCCGGTCTTGCCGGGTCCCGCAGAGGGTTGGACGACTTTCAGCACCCGCGCCATGGAGCTCAACAGCCACCCGCAGGAGACGAGCGAGAACAGCGTCGACATCGGGCACTTCGTTGAGGTCCACGGATTCGGTGGCGCCTGGACCGAGGGAGACCTCGAGGTCGAAGGGCACCTGCTGAAGGGCGCCTATGGAATCAAGTACCCGCTCAGCAAGAAGCTCCACTTCGTCGCCAAGTTCAACGTCGAGGTTCACGGGCTTGGATACTCCCTTGTCCGAGTGAACGTGGAGCGCTTCGGCATCGAGATCAATTTGCTGGTCTTGTCCAGCCCGGTCGACCACGGCAAGATCATCCTGCGCACCGCTGCCGCTGTGAAGCGTTGGGGACCCCGACCGGTGACGAGTCTCCTTCGCGAGGCGGCCTCGTGGGGCCTCAACCGAGAAGTCGGACAGGACGCTCCGATTTGGGAAGCCAAGCGCTACGTAGAGAAGCCCATCCTCGCCGAGGGTGATGGGCCGATCGCGGAGTACCGACGCTACTGCAAGCAGTTCTACGTCGAGGAAGCCGTAAAGACGGCCCGACTCCCGGTCGTCGCTGCGTAGTCGTCGGGGCCCGGCGGGACGCGACGCCCTGGCGAATCGCAACTGCCTCACCGGAGAACGGCGCGCGGCGCACGTGCTCGCGAGCGCCCCCGGGCCATCTACGAAAAAGGGGACTGTCCCCTTTTTCGAAGGGTTAATTCCCGGTACGTCACGCACGACGACCCTCCGTACATCGACTTCTACGCAGGAGAACGGCTCGCGATGTGCGGCACAGCGAGCGGGGTGGAGGCTAGCCGTAGTTCGACGTAGAGAGACGGCCGAGCGGGTCCCGCTCGTGAGCACGTGCGCCGCACGCCGTTCTCCGGTGATCCAGTTGGGATTCCTACTGGGCGACCGTTTGTGCGTACTTCGCCATTCTCAATTGCAGGTTGCCTTCTAGGTAACCGTCGACAATTCCGAAGCCGGCGATGAGGTACTGGCCGCGGATCATCCTTTCGACGAACTGCTCGTCCTGTTTGAGCGCGTTCAGTTTCTCCGAGGTGCCACGAATGAGGATGAAACCGTTCAGGTCGCTGCTCCCCGGGCTCAACATGACCGGCTCGAAGCTTTCGATCGTCCCCTCGCTTTGAAGGGTGCTGTAGTACTCTAGAGAGCTTCCAAAAAGTGCAAGAGCCTGCTGCTCGCGTCCCGTTTTCGGGCTGTCCCATCGAATCAGAATTGCTGCGTCGGCCATGGTCGTGCTCCTTTGCAACGGCAGGCACCACCACCCACCGTGGAACCTCGGACGGTACGCCTCGGCGAACTTTTACTCCATACGCAATTGTCCAGTGACACGTAGCTCGGCTGCTACGTCCCTGAATAGGGGTCAGGGACCGGGGCTGGGAGCCGAGGCGGGGGGACCGTGGCCGAGCGACCGTGGCCGAGTGACAGTGGCCGAGGCGGTCGCAGGTCGGAGAAGCTGCGCCGGAACGCGAATCGATTCAGCCCCTCCGTCTCCGTGCGGGAGCCGGAAACTCGGCCTTAGCCACCCGGTCTCGGAGCTCGAACCCGACCACCCGGTCTCGGAGCTCGGAACCGGCCACCCGGCCTAGGAGCTCGGACCCGGCCACCCGGTCTCGGAACCTGCCGCGGTTAAGCCAGGAACTCGATCAACGACATCGGCGCGTTGTCCCCTCGCCGATGGTTGACCTTGATGATCCGCGTGTACCCGCCGCCCTTGTTCTGTTTGGCACGCTCGAGGTATCGCGGAGCGAGGTCGGTGAAGAGCTTGTGGATGAGGTCCACCTCTTCGACGGTGCCGTCGGAGTTGGTCTTCGCGAGCTGTTTCGGGAGGAAGCGTGCCACCTGTCGGCGGGCGTGAAGGCGGGCGGAAAGAATCCGCTCGCGTTCCGTCTCGTCCTTGATCTTGGATACGTCGGCCGTGAGGTCGTCGCCTAAGCGGATCGCCTTCGTCAGCAAGCGTTCAGCAATCCGTCGAAGCTCCTTGGCCTTTGCGTCCGTCGTCTTGATTTGCTCGTGCAAGACCAGATTGCCCGCCATGTTCCTGAACATGGCTCGGCGATGGCTGGTGTTGCGGCCGAACTTTCTGCCTGCCTTTTGATGCCTCATGACGACCTACCCGCGACCCGTTCTAGAATACGTTACTGAGTGGCCTGCTGGGTCTTCCAGCGCTCGA
>CALLDH010000291.1 GCA_937998345.1 uncultured bacterium
CCGCGAGGTCGTCATCGTCCCTGTGATGATCGGGTCGCGAATGGTCGGGGTCCTGTGCGCAAACGATCCCTCCGCCGATACGAGTGGTGTCGAGCGGGTCGCCGAGGCGGTCGGACACGCCTTTGAGCGGCTCATCGTTTCTCAGAAATCGGGCGGTTAATAGACGAAAACAGCCTGGACGCCAGGGTCGGTCTGTTTCGCGAACCGGAGGAGTCGGCGGCGCTCCCGGAGGACGGACGAGGCGTATCCGTTCTGTTTGTCACAGCGCCCGGAGTTGTACCACGCCAGCCCCTTCTCGACGTCGCCTCCACACCGGCTGACCGCCCAGTCGTACAGTCCAAGGCCCGCCTCGAGCACCTCCCGCTGACATGCGCCGGGGCGGCGGCTGCACTCCTCGCGGTATCGCTCGTTGTAGACGAATGGCACGGTCTTGCCTCGGTACTTCGGGTTCAGCTGAACGACACCGCGAGCGCCAACCGGGCTCACCGCCAGTGGGTTGAGACCTGACTCGCGCAGGGCAATCGCCGCGGTGAGAAATGGGTCGACCCCCGCACGGTTGCTCGCTTCGGTGATCAAGCGTGACAACGTCGCGATGCGCGCACGGCATCCACCCTCGCTCACGCGGCAGTGCTGTACGTGGATCGGCTCACCCTGCCGGCTCTCCCGAACGATCAGCCGAACGTCGATGGCGCGCGCGAGCGCGAGGGACGTGGGGTGATCACCGACGGCGTTGCGATAGTCGATCCTCTGAGCGGCAGGCGCAGGCACAGCTTCGCCAAACGAGGGACCCGCTTCTGAGCGCGAGTGCCACGCGCTGATAAAAACAACGCCGATGACCAATAGTGCGATTCGCATGCCTTGCTCCCAATAACCATCAAGAGGCGGAGACGGTAGGGCATGCGCATACCTTGCGCCACCCGGAGGTGGCTCAGGTGTATCTTTTTGACTACAGTTGCTCGGCTTCTGCTTCGGGGGCCGGAGCGGGCTCTGCAGACTTTTTCTCTGTGTCTTCGCTGGGTTCCGGAGCGGATTCCGAAACGGCTTCGGTTTTGACAGGCTCGCTCTCGGTGGCCTCGACAGTGTCAGCGACCTCACTGGTCGCTGCCGATTCGTCCTGGCTGACCTCTTCGCCGGCCTCGTCGCGTCCAACGCGTCGGCGGCCACCCCGGCGCCGGCTTCGGCGGCGCTTGTTGCCGTCCGACTCCGCGCTGTCGTCGGCGCTGGTGGCCGAGTTGCTGCGTGCAGCCGTGGAGCTGCTGCGCGCCGCGCCGCCGCCAAGCGAGTCGAGGAGCTCTACATCGAGCACCGCCAGCGGAAGCGAGGCTCGTTGGATGCCGACGCCGACCTCTTCCATCGATGCGGCGAGCGCGTCCCCGTCGAAGAGCGCGCAGGGTGCGGCGCCTTCGGCGTGTGCTTCGACGATGGTAGCATCACGCACCTGCCCGAGCGTGACCACCCAGCCCATGCGTGCATGATCGAAGTGGTGAAGCCCGCCGCGCAAGGCCACGATGGCGCCGTTGTCGATCGGTTGCTTGCCGCGGTAGATCGTGATGGCCAGTGGTGTTTCTTCCGGGCCTCGGCGGAGTGTGCCGGCAAGGCTGAAGTCACCCCCGTCGGCGCGCACCGCGCGGAGCGACTGAACGCCGACTGCGTTGAGCCACGTGGCGAGAAGCTCAAGCAACGCGCCATCAGGCAGATCGCGCAAGCGCTTGATGAATGCCCGGCGGACACTTTGCCGCTGCCGGTCTGCCGCCCGCACCGCATCGCGCTCGGCGTTGACGGCATCGCTCGGCAGGTCCCACTCCATCAGTGAGACGAGGCCGTCCCCCTCCCGGAACCTCGGGCGCCCGCCTGCAGCTCGCCGCTTGGCATTGTCGCCCCGAATGGCGGCACCCAAAGTCGGGGCGAGAAGCGCCGGGGTCCCGGCGAGCCGGCCTGTGTCGATCAGTGCTTCGGCGACCTGGACGAGGGCCCGCGGCTGGCGGCTCCGGCCGCGCAGGGCGGTTTCGATGGAATCAGAAAGGTCCCGCCCACCCGGCTCGCCTGCCTCGGCCGCACGCGTCGCGGGGGCGTCGGGCGCTCTGCGAGTCCGGCTGCGGGGGGCCGGGCGGCGTTCTCGCTCTGGCCGCGCTTCCGCGCTCGATCCGCCTTCGGAGTCCCGGTCACGACGGCGTCGGGGGCGGCGTTTACGGGGCTTTCGGCCTTCGCGGGAGTCGTCGTCGAGGTTGGCGAAGATCAACTCGTCGTCATCGTCCTCTTCCGGGAAAACATCCGCACCCGGCAGCTCCTGCGCTGCAATGCTCGGCTCTTCCTCCGCCCCTTCCTCGGGGGCCTCCGCCGCTTCCTCGGAGGTCGTCGCCTCTTCGGGGGCGGCAGCTGGCTCGGCCGCATCGGGGGCGTCGCTGTCCGCCGCGGCACTATCCGGAGCGTCCACCGCATCCTCGGGGAACTCCCGGAGGGCGAAGACGCCTGGCTTGACCTTGGTGATCGGGGCGTCGCCGCGGTCTTTCTTGACCATGGTGGCGAGCCTCGAGCTCATGGTGGTTTCTGGGGTTTTACCTACGTGCGATAGAAGATTTCGTTCAATCGCGATTTCGGTGATTTTCTTGTAGTGGAGGGGCTTTCCGACCGAGCGGAGAACCTCCACGGCTGCTTCCGTGAATGTCATTGTTGTTGTCGTTCCTGTTTTCCCGGCGGGCGATATCGGATGGCAGTTGAGACGCAGCGACGGGGAGCGTTGATCCGCTCCACCCGCGCATTGTCCCGGGGCCCCAAGGGCTATCAGCCATGCTCGTTCGCACTCCGACCGGACAAAAGCGGTTGTTGAATAAGTTCGTGGGTCCTGAGACCCCCTCTTCACTCTTCGGTACCATCCAGCCCGCCTCGAAGCAACGAAACGGTCTCCGAAAGACCGAAAATCTCCTATTTTCACCCGGCCCGTCGGGCGGGCCACCACGTCACTCTCATTAATTCGCGTGGATTTGACTTTGTCTGGGGCCAGGCCCATACGGCCGGTCTGCGGGTAATTGGCTCTGGCCGATCGCCGCTGTTACAGCCAAACAGGCATGGGCAGGGGTGTTTCGTGTCAGACGGGCGTCGCGGCTGTGGCACGCGGGACACGAGTCCAGGAACCGCTCGCAGCGTTTTTGAGGTGAAGTGGGGTTGGCCCGCTCTTCGCATAGGTAGCGCGTCGAGGAGATTCGAATGAAGGACAAAGAGATCGGCATACTGCTCGGGGGCGTGAGCGCGGAGCGCGAGATCTCCCTGAAGACCGGCGAAGCCATGTTCGAGGCTCTCAAAGCCCGTGGATACCGGGTGCAAAAGGTGTTTGTCGACGCGGACATCGACCGGGTGTTGCGACAGACGACCCTCGACGTCGCGGTCATCGCCCTCCACGGCACCTACGGAGAAGACGGCTGCATCCAGGGCATGCTCGAAACGATGGGCATCCCCTACACCGGCTCGGGCGTCCTCCCGAGCGCCCTCGCGATGGATAAGCTCAAAAGCAAGGAGCTCTTCCGCCTCTACAACGTGCCGACCCCCTCCTATTACGCGGCACGTAGCGGGGACCTCGACCGCCTGGAGCAGATTCATAGCTCGTTTGGCTTCCCGAGCTTCGTCAAACCACGGAGCGGCGGCTCGAGCGTGGGCGCCGGATCGGCCAAGAACCTGGCGGAGCTGAAGCAACGCTTCGCCGATGCCGCGCGTTTCGACGAGTGGATCTTGGTGGAGCGTTTGATCCGCGGACGCGAGGTGGCGGTCGGCCTGCTCGACGGCAATGCGCTCGGCGCGATCGAGATCGAGCCCAAGGGCGGCTTCTATGACTACAAGTCCAAGTACCAAAAGGGCCAAAGCACATATCACTTCCCAGCCCGGCTTTCGCCGACCCGCTACCAGGGCGTGCTGAACGTGGCGGAGCGCGCGGTTCATGCGGTGGGCGCCACGGGAGCGACCCGGGTCGACTTGCTGGTGACCTCGGATGAGAACGAGTACGTGCTCGAGGTCAACACCCTCCCCGGGATGACCCCCACGTCGTTGCTGCCCAAAATCGCCGCGGGGGCCGGTTACGACTTTGGAGCGCTCTGCGAGGCCATCCTCGAGCGGGCTGGTTTGCACGTGGGCGAGGGGCTCCCGAGCGTTTCGGCGGCCGAACGTGCCGCTCTCACCACGGGCGGCGTCCCAATCGCACCCGCCGAATAGCGATTCTTGACAATTCCGATGTGGGAAACCATAAATCCCACACGGTGAAGCTCTCGAACAAAGGCCGGTATGGCGTTCGCGCCATCTTCGACATCGCTTTTCACAGCGGTGGCAAGGCCACACAGATCAAGGACATTTCGCGGCGGCAGGCCATTCCTCCCCGGTTCCTCGAGCAGATTTTCCAAGACCTCAAGCGGGCGGGACTGGTGACTTCCAAGCGCGGCCCGCGTGGCGGCTACGCGCTGGCCATGGACCCGGATGACATCCGACTCGGTGATATCGTGCGCGCGCTCGAGGGGCCTATCGTCCTGGCTGGCGCTGACGGGAACGGCGACGCGGACGAGACCAGCCGGGTCGTGACGCAAAGCGTATTCTCCGAGCTTTCCGAGAACATCGAGGCGTGCTTCGACGCGGTCACGATCCAAGATCTCTGTGATCGGGGGGACGCGCACGGTGTTCGTCGCGCGCCTCCTCGACGTTACGTATATTCGATCTGATGTCCGCACCCGTTGTCGATAGCGTCCTCGATCTCGTTGGCGAAACCCCGTGTGTTCGCTTACGCAGACTCTCGCCCGAAGGCGGTGCGACGATTTGGGGCAAGTGCGAGCATCTCAACCCTGGGGGCTCGGTCAAGGACCGCATTTGTCTGGCCATGATCGAAGTGGCTGAAGCCCAGGGGCGGTTGAAACCTGGTGACACGATCGTCGAGCCGACCAGTGGCAACACCGGCATCGGGTTAGCGTTGGTGTGTGCGCGCAAGGGTTACAAGCTCGTGCTGACGATGCCCGCGAGCATGTCGCTCGAAAGGCGCGCATTGCTCGAAGCGTACGGGGTCGAGATCCTTCTCACCGAGCCGGACCGTTCGATGGAAGGCGCGATGGAGGCCGCGCGCCGAGTCGTCGAGGAGCGCGGCGCGTTCATGCCCGAGCAGTTTTCCAATCCGGCGAATCCGGGCGTCCATGCGAGAACGACTGCGCCGGAGCTGCTGCATGCCTTCGAGGAACAGACGATCGATGCTTTCGTGGCCGCGGTTGGCACCGGAGGAACGGTCAGCGGCGTCGGCGAAGCCCTCAAGGCGCGCAATCCCGCAACACGCGTGATCGCGGTCGAGCCTGCCGCCAGCCCGGTGCTCGCCGGCGGCCCCGCGGGACCGACCAAGATTCAAGGGCTCAACGCAGGCTTCGTGCCGGAGAACTTTCACCGCCAAACGGTCGACGACATCATCGGCGTCAGCGACCGCGACGCGTGGGACACCAAGCTCGCACTTGCGAAGCAAGAGGGGTTGCTTCTTGGAATCAGCGCCGGTGCGAACGTGTGGGCCGCGATCGAGGTGGCCAAGCAGCTT
>CALLDH010000292.1 GCA_937998345.1 uncultured bacterium
GCCAGTGCCAGTGCCAGTGCAAGTGCCAGTGTCACTGTCAGTGTCAGTGCCAGGGCCAGTGCCAGTGCCAGTGTCGGCGAACCGCGATCCGGCGGTCGGCGGTTGGTGTCGGGACTGGTGGTGGTTGCGGGTGGGCTAACAGGCGCCGTGAAAGCGCTTGGCATCTGCGGGGAAGATTTTTCCCGGATTCAAGATGTGCTTTGGATCAAACACGTCCTTGATCTTTTCCTGTAGCGCAATCAACGCAGGGGGCTGCTCCATGGGCAGGTACGGCGCCTTGAGAATGCCGATTCCATGTTCGCCGCTGAGGGTTCCGTGCAAGTCGATGGTGCGCTGAAAGAGCGCTTCAATCGCCTGGTCTACCTGAACCTTTTCGTCGGGGTCGTTCCATAGGAAGTTGACGTGGAGGTTGCCGTCTCCAGCGTGGCCGTAGGTGGGCATCAGGAGCTGATGCTGTTCTGAGAGCTGGGCGCAGTAGCTGAGGAGCTCGGCCATCTTGGTTCGGGGAACGACCACGTCTTCGGCCAGCTTGTTCTTGGCTTGGCGTTTCAAGCTGTGGCTGAGCTCCCGTCGCGAGGCCCAGAGCCGCTCGCGCTCGCTGCTACTTTGCGCCACGAGTACCTCGAGCGCGTCGAGGTCGAACAGGATGTTACCCAATCGTTCGAGCTCGGTTTCGAGTGCAGTTTCTTCGCCGTCGAGCTCGATCAAGAGCATCGCTTTTGTCTCCTCGGGAATCGTCAGGCCGGCTTCGGGCCGCACGATGCCAATCGCTTGCTCATCGAGGAGCTCGATGCAGGCCGGAAGCTGGCCCCGGGCGAGCAGGGTCGACACCACCGGAGCGACCTCTTCCAAACTGGAGAAACATGCCATTGCCGTTACGGTGGATTCAGGTTTCGGGATCAGGCGTAGCGTCGCCTCAGTGACGATTCCGAGGGTGCCTTCGCTGCCGACCATCAACGCAGTGAGGTCGTATCCGGTTACGCCCTTCTTGGTTTCGCGCCCCAACTTGAGAATCGTCCCGTCCGCGAGGACGACGTCCATGCCCATCACGTATTCGCGGGTGACGCCATACTTGAACGCGCGCGGTCCCCCGGCGTTCGCCGCGATATTGCCTCCGATTGCGCACGAATCGAGGGAGTTCGGATCCGGCGGATAAAAGAGCAGCTCTTCTTCGGTGATGCGCTTGAGGTCACCCAAAATCAGTCCGGGCTGAACGCGCGTGGTCAGCTCGCGCTTGTCGATGCCCCGGACCTCATTCATTTTCTCGAGCGCCAACACGATCCCGCCCGGAACGGGAATCGCACCGCCGACTCGGCCCGATCCGCCGCCTCTGGGCGTCACGGGAACCTCGTGCTCGTACGCCGCCTTCATGACCTCCGAGACATCGGCGGTGCTCGTCGCGCGCACCACCGCTTCGGGCATGCAAGGTTCGGCTTCGCTCTCGTCGTGCGCGTAGCCTTCGAGCAAGCTCGGGTCTCGAATCACCGAGCCGCTCCCGCACGCGCGTTCTATCGCGATCAAGGCGCTATCGAGTGATGACATGCTTTGAGCCTTGGGGCGGTCCCTAGGGGTGGTCAAGTCCTCGCGATCGGCGGGGTGCGACAGGGAGGCAGAGGCGCTATCCTCCCGCCATAGAACGGCCCAAAGCCTCTCCCTGCGCGGGCTTACCATTTCGACAATGCGTTTCTTTGCTTACGTTTTGCTGGTCGCTGCAGCTGTGGCCGGTTGCGGTGAATCGGCTGCCCCCACGCTTCCTCCCTGTCTGGAGCGCGGTGCCTGCGTCGATCCGGACGCGGGGGTCGATGGCGGCTCTGGCGGGGTTGGTGGCTCCGGTGGCATCGGAGGACACTCGGGCAGCGGCGGACTTGGAGGCTCCGGGGGTGGAGTTGGCGGCCCATGGTGCACGACCAGCGCGCTTTGCCCTGCGTGCCCAGATCAGGACGCACTATGCGACGCCGACCAGCCATGCGCGGTGGGCGAAGTCTGTCTTCCGACGGGCTGCGAGGACTTGTCGCGTTGTTTCGTCGCCGGTGGTGGCGGTTGCGACAACGACGAGGATTGCGGCGACCCGGCTTATGCGTGCAACCTGAGCATCGGACGTTGCTTGCGCATCGAGCCGGGCTGTAGCGACTCGAACGATTGCGTCGCGGGCTTTGCTTGCGAGGACCGCGCCTGTGTCGACCGCCGCGTTCCGTGCGAGACGGGCGCGGACTGCCCACATGGATTCACCTGCTTCTTCGCTAGCCCCGATCAACGGTTTTGCCGGCGTGTCACCCGTCCGTGTACCGACGACCTCGATTGCCTGGTGCTCGGCGTTCCTTGCGGCAACGCAGACGATTCGGCCGACGGTTCCAAGGAATGCATGCCGTCGCTCATGCCCACCGCGCCCGATCCGATTTCGTGCGACCGCACACAATGTCCCGACGACGCCGCGCCCGTATGCGAGTCATCCGTCGAGGGGACGGTCGCGGTCTGCGGGCGGTTCGGCCCCTGTGCCTCGATCGACGATTGCGTTACGGGTTTTCAGTGTCGCGACCTTTGGGGTGACGGGCGGCAAGAGTGCGTCCTCCCGCCCATAACGTGTGTAGATTCGAGCGACTGCGGCCCTCGGACCGTATGCGCCTCCCCCCGCGCGGGCGAGGCTCCCACCTGTGTAGGTGGAGCGGAGATGTAGGGCTTACGGAACGTCGCAATATGCTGTAGTGTGGTTTCCCCCGAATGTGAGCAATTTCACAATGATATCCTTGCCCAAAGCCGTTCGACTTTCGATGCTTTTTGCGACGCTGCTAGCGCTGGCCGCGTGCGGTGATGGTCCCGCCGCGCTCGACAGCGAGAACGCGATCATCGACCCGCCCGCCCAGTGCTCCTCCGGCCGGCCCGACTGCTCGGTGAGCGAAGACTTTCCCGACGGCAGTGACTTGAACGCAATCAACTCGGCCGGCCTTCGCTTCTCGGCGGAGACCAACGCGCTCGTCGTCGACCGCGCGAGCATGCTGCCCGACATCGATGGCGATGGCGTTCCCGACGATGCGGACGACTGCCCGGGCACGCCGGACTGGATCAGCTGCGACAACGACCCGAGCAACGACGGGCTCTACCAGACGGTGTTTTACGACCCGTCTGGTGCCGCCGAAGTCGTGCGCACGTCAATCGCGACCACCACCGCCGACATCCCACAGATCGATGTCTACTTTCTCGTCGACGCGACCCCGACTCTCGCCGAGGAGATCCTGGTTCTCCAAGCAGAGATCGCCAACATCGTCGATGACATCCGTTTGGATTTCCCGGACGCGCAGTTCGGTCTTGGATTGTACCGAGAGTACCCGCTGCCTCCGCTCGCCGCCGCGTACAGCCAGGCACCGTATCATCACATTCTCGACCTCACGGACAATGAGGCTCTCGTCCAGGCCGCCGTCAGCACGCTCAACACGGTAGCAAATGCGACTGTCGGTTCCGCGGCAACCCAGGCGCTCTACTCGATCGCGAGCGGTCTCGGCCTCGGTGACATGGTCCCCAACCGCGGTTCGTGCCCCAACGCACCTGCGGCCGACGTGGGCTACCCGTGTTTCCGCCCCGACGCATTGCACGTGGTCATGAACATCACCGATGCTCGGGTTCACAATGGGCCGCAGGCCACCGGCGCCCAGTACGGAGATCCGCCCTTCGCGCTCGGGGTTGGCGCGGGCGGCATGGACCTACCGCCGGTCGAGATGTTTCCCGCGCTTCTCGAAGCCGATAGCGCCGCCACGTCCCTGGACCTCGGTGATCTCTCGGCGAGGTCCCTGACGCTCATGGGTATGAGCACGCTCCTGACGAATCAGGTCAACACCGCCATCGCCCCGGGTTGTTCATCGCCGCCGCCGGTGCCCCCCGACCCGCCCGGCGTCGACATGGACGGCAAGGATGTGGTCCTTGCGCTGCGGTTCGATTCGGCGGTCCTGGGTGCGAGTGCATTTGCGAACAACACCCACTGGCCCGGCGCCAACGTAGCCCTCTTCGACGATGCGTTGCTCGACCCAGCCATTGCGCTCGCATGCGACGGTGGGGTGGTCGGCGTCGGCAACTGGGGAGCAGTCGGCTGGGTGCCGACGACGGCGCAGCAATACTACCTGGTTGCGGACGGTATCATCCCCGCAGCCGATCCCGGATACATGCCCGAAGGAGCCTTCAGCATCTCGGTCGTGCACGACGGAGATCCCGCCAACCCGACGTGGCTCACCTCGGATGCACCGGTCGTGTGGACCGATGTCGAAACCGCGTTGCTCGCGAGCGATGTTCGCGTCGCCAGCGTCGTCACCTTGAGGGACGCGATGGACCCCGTGAGTGACGGCAACATGGACGCGCGGCTCATCGCCGCCGCCACCGATGCGCTCACCCGGGCCGGCAGTCCCTGGGTCACGGAGCTCGCCACCGCGAGCGGCGAGGGTCTCGACTCCGCGATCAGCAACACCATCGCCCTCGCGACGACGGACTCGGCCTACGACATCGAGCTTTTCGACGTGGACAATGACGCGACCCCCGTGGACGAGCGGGACTTCGTCGCACTGGTTCGCTACCAGGATTGCGCACAGGGCGAGCCTCTTCGATGCAGCAGCGGGTCAGGCAACACCTGTACGCGCTGCGACGTCGGCGCGTTCCTGGAGTACGAGGTCATCTTCTCGAACACTTCGGTGTCGCCCGACCTGACCTCCCAAGTCTTCGACTTCGAGCTGGTCGCTCGGGCTGACAGCGCCGTCGAGGTCGAGCGGATTCCCGTCCGGGTCATGATACCTGATGCGGCCGCACACGAGTTCGACGACGTCCCCGGTTCGAGCTTCTATCGTAACGTCTACGACAGCACCGCCCGCTGCAACACTCCGCCCGAGCACCCGAAATGGGGCGACCTGACCTGGACGGGAAGCACGCCGGGGGCAACGACCATCGAGTTTCAGATCCGCACCGCCAATACGGCAGCCGAGCTCCTCACGGCAATCCCTGTGGTGGTCGTGATTCCGACCGATACCACGAGCCGTACGCTCAACCTCACCAAGGAGCTGATCGCAGACGGCCAGACATATGGCCTTCCGTACATTCAGATCACCGCCCTGCTCAACCCGACGAACAGCCCACCCTTGTCTCCCACGCTGGAAGGCTGGTCCTTCGAGTTCGTCTGCGAAGCTGCGGAATGATCTGACCCCTGCTAGCATCGGACCGGCGTGGCGGAAGCAGGGCGAAAGCTGAGCCTCGCTGCGTGGGTTTGGGTGTTGATCGCTGGCTTGGCGGTGTTCGAGCTCGTGGCGCATCCGCTGATCCGCGCGGCGGTCCCGAGTGATGAGTCGTGGGAGGCGGCATCGGCCTTCGTCCGCGCGCGCTACTTAGCGACCGACCGCATCGTGGCGGCTCCATCGTGGGCGGACCCGATCGTTCGGAGCCGTCTCGGAGACCTTCTGTCGCTGCGTGCCGCCGCTCCGGGCGACCCTGCGGGGATCGACCGCGTTTGGGAGCTCGGCATTCGCGGCGCGACGACGCGAGACGAGTCGCCGGCCCTCGAGAAAGACTTCGATGGCGTGCGGGTTCGCATGTGGCGCGTGTCCTCCGATGAAGTGCTCTACGACTTCGTCGAGAACATCGAGAACGCGGAAGTCGAGCTCGCGGCTGCCGACGGACCCAAGGCCTGCTCCTGGACGAGTGCGCGCCCCGCGCCTGGCGGGCTTGGTCACGGTCCGATGACCCCATCCGAACGCTTCATTTGCGATCCGCATCGCCCTTGGCTCTGGGTCGGCGCTACCGTCTTGCAAGACCTCGAGCTTCAGCCGAGGCGTTGCATCTGGCAGCATCCGGCGGGCGCCGATCCGGTCCGCGTGACGTTTCCCGATGTGCCGCTCGGCGAGCGTCTCGTGATCCGCGGAGGCATCGACTACCAGAGCGAACGCCAACGCATACATAGTCCGGTCATCCTGCGCGTCTGGCTCGATGAGCAATTGATTGGCGAGCTCGTTCATCATGACGGCGATGGCTGGTCGGGCATCGACGTCGACACCGCAAGCCTCGACCTCGAACGCGCGCAAGTCCGCTTCGAGACCACAGCACCGGATCCGACTGCACGGCTCTTCTGCTGGTCCGCATCCATCCAAAGCGGGCGTCGCCCCGTGGTCGATGCACCGCATCGACTTCACGGGGGGGGCCGATGATCGACGCGAGGGCCTTGAAGCGTCGCGACCATCTCATCGGAGCGGGCCTCGGCGTCGCGTACGTGATGATCCTGGTCGGAACCACAGCGGACTTGGGAATGTCCCGGGACGAGAGCTTCTACGTTCACGCTGCCAAGAACTACGCGGGCTGGGTTTCGCAGCTCTTCATGGATCCCGCTTTGGCGATCGGCCGCGAGAGCATCGATCGCGCCTTTGCCTACAACTGGGAGCACCCGGCTTGGATGAAGCTCAGCTTCGCGTGGAGCTGGCTGGCGCAGAAGCACCTGGGCCTGTTTCCGAACGAGTCACTTGCGTTTCGCTTTCCGGGAATGCTCACGGCGGGCCTCCTGCTTTGGCTGACTTACGCCTGGGGTGCCTCGGTCATGCGCAGGCAGGCCGCGCTTTTCGCGGCCCTGGCCTTCGCCCTGATGCCGCGCGTCTTCTATCACAGTCACCTCGCCTGCTTCGATATCCCAATCGCGTTCTTCGTCACCCTGACCGCATACACGTACTGGCGTGCGTTGGCCGACCGCCGGTGGGTCCCCCTCGTCGGCCTGGCCTTTGGTCTTGCGCTAGCGACAAAGCACAACAGTTGGATCTTGCCAGGGATCTTCCTGGTTCACTTCCTTTGGATTCGCAGGGACGAGGCGCGTGCCGGTCGTCTCGAGCGCTCTTCGATCATCTGGCTGCCCACCATGCTGGTCATTGGGCCGCTGGTGTTGATCGGAACCTGGCCGTGGCTGTGGCATGACACCTGGGGCCGCTTGCTCGCCTACGCGAGGTTTCACCTCCGGCACGTCCACTACACGTACGAGTATCTCGGCGTGAGCTACTTCCAGCCGCCACTCCCGCCCTCCGTCCCCTTCGTGATGACCTTGTTCACCGTGTCACTCACGGTGCTAGCCCTCGCGCTGCTCGGCCTCTACTACCGGCGTGCCGAGCTCCGGCTGCCGTGGCGAACGAAGCTAGGCGACACGACCGGCCTTCGAACCGAGGTGCTCTGGCTAGGGTGCATGCTCGCTCCCCTGCTTGCCATCGCGCTCCCCACGTCGCCGATCTTCGGAGGCACCAAGCATTGGATCACCGCCTATCCATTCCTGGCGCTCTTTGCGGGTTGGGGTTTGTTGGCCGCCATCGAGCGAGCCGAGCTCGATGTATGGATCGGGCTCCGCTGGCCGTCGTGGGCGTTCGCGGTACTGTGCCTCTTGCCAGGCGCGGCGGCGACTGCCCACAGTCATCCCTTCGGCCTGTCGCACTACATGCCAATTGCCGGCGGGGTTCCCGGCGCGGCGGACCTCGGGATGAATCGACAATTCTGGGGCTTCACCACGGGTAGCCTGACGGAGTGGATCAGCGCAAAGCTTCCAGCGGGTGGGTCGGTGTGGATCTGCGACACCACGAACGGCGCCTGGGCCATGATGCACAGAGACGGCCTGATCCCTCCGAACATCCGCGCTGCTCGGTCGATGAGCACAGCAGATCTCGTGTTGGTGCACCACGAACCACACTTCAATGAAGTCGACTATCAGGCATGGGTCGCCTACGGGACCGTGCAGCCGGTCTTCGTGCTCCGCTACGATGGGGTTCCGCTCATTTCCGTGTACGAGAACTCGCTCCGGCCCGGCACCGGATCGAAGGGCCTCGATTAGACCGAGCGCCCACCGGCTTTTTGGATGCCTTCGCGGGCCTTGTTCATCAGTGCGATCAGGCTCTCGACGATGCCGATGATCACGTAGGCGGCGAGCAACCAAACTAGCGCCATGGACGGGTGTATCTTCAGAGCGATCCAGACCGTCACGCCAATCGCTACCGAGATGAACATCACCGTTCGCCAATTCAGCCGCAGGTCTTTGAAGGAGCGGAACGGCATTGCGCTCACCATGAAGACCGAGAGCGTGACCACCAGCACCGAAATCAGAAACGGCGAAAACGGGAGCTTTCCGGTCAAGGTGTTGGCAACCACGATCGAAATCAGAATGCCGGCCGCGGCAGGGATCGGAAGCCCTTGTGTGTATTTGCCAGGGGCATGTGGGCGGCCGTCGTCCCCGGTTGCAGCCACGTTGAAGCGCGCGAGTCGAATGGCGCCCGACGCCACGAACACGAAGCCAATCAGCATCCCGGCCGTGCCGAGCTCGGCGAGCGACCAGTGGTAGACGAGGATCGCCGGGGCTACACCAAACGAGATCACGTCGGCGAGAGAGTCGAGCTGAACCCCGATGGCTGTCTGTGTCTTGGTCAGGCGCGCAACTCGGCCGTCGATTCCGTCGAAGAATAGCGCGAAGACGATGAGGAGGGCGGATCGATAGAAGTCATCGCTCGTCGGCTGGTCAGAGAGGATCAAGATCGCGTAGTAGCCACACAACACACTGGACAGTGTGAAGAGGTTGGGAAGTATGAAGAGGCTCTTCTTGAGGTCGACTTTCACTTCAGGCTCGACTCTTTCCGCTCGATCCGAGCCTTCAGGCTACGAGAAGCGGAATTCCGTGTCCACTCCGACGGTGGTATCACGGCGAGCCCATCGGTAAAAGGGCGGCGTGGCGCGTGCCAAGCGCGAGATTGCGCAGACGAAGCTCGCCGCTGACTTCATAGAGCTGCTCCAATGACTGCGATCCGCGCTCCGGGTTACCCTCGAGAACGTCGAAGAGTGCGGCCGCCTCCTGCGTACCAAACCCGCCTGCGTCACGAAACACCACCAACGCGTCCTCACGTTCCTCGAGGGGCTTGCCCCAACCATGCAACGCCAGCCAGCCCCAATACGCTTGGAGCTCGGTTTGCGTGAAACCCTCGACGAATGGCCGCCGGTGGATCGAGTTCCAGCGTGCTTTGTAGAACACTCGAGCGGTCAGCGGCGGTGCAACGAGGACACCGAGATGGATTGCGCCATACTGCTCGAGAACCTGGCGCACGCCTCCGAGCACGGCGACTTCGTGGTCGTTCTCCGCTTCGCCGGCGCCATCGTCGAACACTCGAACGAAGTCTTCGATCGCGCTCGCTCTCAACGCCTCGAACGCGGGAGCTCCGTGCTTCTCGATGAGCGCCTGGGTGGCGCGGTGAATCGCGGCTTGACGCTCATCGAACTCGGCTCGCTCGTACGGCGGGTTCGCCTCGGACCGGCCATGGTCGAGGAAGAGCGACCGAAGAGCTTGCGCTTCGTCGCTGTCGAGCGCCCCGAGGGCGAGTGTTTCGTCGAGTCTGATCGTGTCCGACACGGCGGCACGGTCGAGAAGGAGGCTCGGCATCTCCCAAGGGTCAACCGGCTGTGGAATTGCCAGCATTGCGATGATTAGGCTCGCTGTGGACACCCACAGGATCAGCTTGAGTCCAGACTCCGTCACCGGTCGGGAACTCTACCACGCGTAGGGCAGCTGCCCCCATTTCGATGCCTGCTAGGCTTCTTCTGCCCCATGAGAGTCAGCGTTCACTATTACGCCGCCGCCAAGGAGCTCGCCGGCTGTGAGAGCTCGACGTTCGAGTTCGCCGGGGAAATCGTCCCGCAGGCCGATCTGCGCAGCGCCGTCATTGATCGCTTTCCTTCGCTGGCGGCCTTCCTCGAGCGCATGCGCCTTGCGATCAATGGGGATTTCGTCGACGCATCGCAAGCGCTTCATGACGGTGATCGAGTTGACGTGTTGCCGCCGGTCGCCGGCGGCTCCCCGATCGTTCTTTGCCAGGTCAGCGAGCGAGAGATCTCACTCGATGAAGTCCGAAAGGCGGTGGAGCACCCAGGAGCGGGAGGCATTTGCATCTTCCATGGAGTCGTTCGGGATCACGCCGACGGCAAACGGGTCACCCGGCTCGACTACGAGGCCCACGAGAGCCTCGCGCACAAAGAGATGAAGCGCGTGCTCGAAGGCGTGGCCGCCGAACATGAGGGCGTCCGGATCGCCGCGGTCCATCGAGTCGGAAAGCTCGGCATTGGGGACGTTGCAGTCTGCGTCGCGGCGAGCGCAGCACATCGAAACGATGCTTTCACGGCGTGTCGAAAGGCGATCGATCGGATCAAAGAGACCGTGCCGCTTTGGAAGAAGGAATGGGGTGCGGATGGAGGCGCCCACTGGGTGAACCTCGACGACTAGGCCCCGGCCAGGCCGCGCACATCGGAAAGCAGCGCGTCGTTCAACACACCCACGCACGTCACGTAGGTGCCGCTTGGCTCGAGGTAGCGCTGCACCACACGCTGGATGTCGTCGGGTGACACCGTCGCAACCTGCTCCGCCATCGTCCCGATGCGTTCGGGAAGGCCAAACAGCGCGCTGCCCCCGACGAAGTGAGCGGTGCCCTCAGGATCATCTCGGACCGTCTGCAGGTCCCACAAGTACCGGCGTCTTGCTTTGTCGACTTCCTCTTCGGTCGGCGGGTTCCGTCGCAGCTCGTCGATCAGCTCAAACACGGTTTCGACGAGCAACGGCGTCTTGCTGTGCTCGACAGAAGCCCCGAAGTCGAACACGCCGCAGTCTTCGAAGGCATCGTTACCGGCGAAGGCATCGTACGCCAACCCCCGCTCCTCGCAGATGGTGTGATGAACCCGTGTGCTCAAGCCATCATCGAGCACGCGCGCCAACAAGAGGAGGGTCGGCGCTTCGGGGCTCGAGACGCCTGGCGTGTGAAAGGAGAGCCGCACATCGGTCTGGCTTCCATGCTCATGCACGTACGAGAACCGCCTTGGGGCGATGTCGTGAGGGACGGCGTGGGGCTCGATGGAGGCACCGGCTGGCATCCCGTCGAAGTGCGAGCGAATCGTTGCACCGAGCTCCTGTGGATCGAACGCGCCCGCCACGCAGATCACCGAGTTGCGAGCCGCATAGTGCTCGATGTGATGTCGCCGCAAATCACCGCTTTCGAAACGATCCAGGTTGTCGAGGGGCCCCGCGATCGAGAACCCGAGCGGGTGGTCGGGGTAGAGGAGCTGCCGCGAAACGTTGTCGATGTCGATCTGTTTTCCTTCCTCGTTGAGGTCTTCGAGGATCTCTTCGCGAATGATCTGCTTCTCGGTGGTGAGCTCGGTCAGCAGTGGGTGACGCAGCACCTCGGCGAGCAATGCGGTGCCCATGACGATCGTTTCGGTTGGTAGCGTTAGATCGTAGCTCGTGAAGTCGACGTGCGTCGCCGCATCGAGGGTGCCCCCAAGTCGCTCGATCGCCAGGCTGAGCTCATGCGCAGCAGGGTGTGCCTCGGTGCCGCGATACAGCATGTGCTCGAGAAAATGGCTCAGACCGTTGGTCTGAGCAGTCTCGTAGCGAGAGCCAACGCGAACGAAGAACGAGACTGTCGCAGATTGCAGGTGGGGTAGCGGAACGAGCCGCACACGGAGTCTGTTGCCGAGCGTCGACGACTCGGTAGGCAGCTCGGGGAGATTCACTCCGTTAACTGCGGCCATCCTGCTCTGGGAGCGCGTGGACGCGCAGGGCCTTGTCGGCCGTCGCCTTTGCGCGAAGTTGTTGAATGTAGAGGTCGACAGTCTCTTTCTTTTTGAGCGTTCGGAGAACCTCGCGTGTGGACGCGCGAACCGCATCGGTGAACCCCGCCTCCTCCGGGCGCTCCCGGTCGATGAGGCGGAAGATCACCCATTCGCGGCCGATTTTCACGGGCGCGGTTGGGAATGCAGTGCCCTCGGGCAAGGCGAAGACCGCGTCGAGCAGTGCGGCTGTCGACAGGCCAGGCACTGGGGTGTCGGCGTGACCAAACTCCGCTGTCTCTTCTAGGGTCGGTGTCAGTGCAGACTCGCCGCGCTTCTGGGCCGCGGCTTCGAGCTCTCGTGCTACCGCGTCATCGTCGCCGCTCTGTTGCCAAGAGGCGAGCGTGCTTGCGGCTGCTTTTTGCGCGCGGGCATCAAGCCAGTCGTCGCCGTAGAGACCTTCGGCGAGTTCCCGTTTGGCCTCGTCGATCGGCACATCGCCCTCACGAATGGCGACCGCTTTGAGCACGTGGAAACCGTAGGGCGTCTCGACGACCTCCGAGATTTGGTCCACCTCCATCGAGAACAGGGCCGCGTCGAACGCTTCGGGCATTGTGCCCTTTTTGAGAAAACCGAGATCTCCCCCTTTTTTCCCGGAGATTGGGTCGCCACTGTACTTGACCGCGAGGTCGGCGAAATCCTCGCCCTTGGCGGCGCGCTTCTGTAGCGCCTCGGCTTGCTGCTTTGCGTCGGCGTTCTGCTCGGGTGTCGCGCGGCTGCCTGCCTTGACGAGGATGTGGCTCACGCGGACTTGCTTCTCGAGGTTGGTGTATCGGTGCTTGTTCGCGTCGTACTCGGTCGTGAGGCGGTCTTGGTTGCTGCCGATCCACGCGGTGAGCGCGGCCTCAGAGGTCGCCGGCTTCTGTTCGGTGTAATACGCGGGCGTGAACCGGACGTACTTGATCGTTGCGTTGTCGTTCTCACGCACGTAGTCGTCCCAGACTTCGGCCTCGCTGACGTTCACCGATGACGCGATGAGCTCGCGCATCTGCGCCGCCAGGTACTCGTCCACCTGTGCATCGGCAAACTCGCCGACGCTTCTGCGAAGCCCGTTCTGAATGTAGCGCTCGGCGAGGTCCTTGTTGAAGGCGCCATCCTTGTCGGTGAATGACACGGGAATCTCTCCCTGAGGAAGCATCGGCGGCGCTCCGACCCCTAACGAAAGAAGAATGATGCCCTCGTTCACGAACCGGGACATGACTTCGTCCTGGTTGACCTCGAAGCCCACCTTGCGGGCCTCACGCGCCAACAAGGTGCGGTCGATGAGGCCATCGAGCACCAGCTGCGGTAGCCGCATCGAGCGCTGCGTCTCCTCCGGGAGTCGCCCGAAGTTGGCGACCGCGTAGGCCGCCTCGAAGTCACCTTTGCTGAGCGTCTGATCGTAGACGCGCGCGAGATACGTACTGCCGCCCGCTGCGCACCCCTCGGCCTGGCCACCCCCAAATTGCAGGGCAAACACCGCCGAAAGCAGCACTACGAGAAGAACGAGAAAGAACCCTTTGAACTTATCAATCATCACCAATTGCCGTTAAAGAGGCCGAACCATAGAGGAGACCTCGGCCCGCGGCAAACTGCGGTTTTTGGAGCCTCCGCGCCGCTCAGGAGTTGGCTTGATCCCACAAGGATTCTACACTCCGGCCTCCGCTGCGCCGCGTGCCGCGACGTGTGAAAGTGAGGGGGATGTGACCAAGTTCTCGAGCCTGCCGCCGCTGAAAAAGAACGATGGCAAGTACGGCCTGCTCGCCTTGCTTCTCTTGCTTGCGGCGGGCGGCCTTTGGTTCTTTCTCAGGAGCGACGACCCGGAGCCTGCGGCTGAGGTCGTCGAACCTGCACCCGAGGTGCCCACGCGGGAACAGTTCGCCGCCGAGATCGAGATCCCCGAAGAGGATGCCGGGCCAGACGATAGCGAGGTCGACGAGCCGGTCGCGAAGCCCAGTCGCCCGTCACAGACCGGGCCCGAGGATTGGGACTGCCGAGGCACCCTTACGGTGGCGGAGATCCAGAGCGTCATCAGGGGACAGCCGAGCAAGCAAGTCCAGACTTGCTACGAGCGGCGCCTGAAAGACGATAACCTGCTCCAGGGATCGATGAAGGTTCTGCTCACCATCGGATCGGACGGCACGGTGAAAGCCGTCTCGGTGGACGGGACCCTGAACGACCGCCAGGTGTACACCTGCGTGAAGCGCGTCGCCAAAACGTGGAAGTTCCCGAAGCCGCGCAACGGCTGCGTGCGCACCGAAGCCCCATTCCAGATGACGCCGAAGCTCTGAGGGGTTCAGTAGCCAGCGATTCGCAAGGCATCGGTGACGTCGTCAGGGCTGCCCATGAACACCGGCGTACGCTGATGGAGCTCTTCGGGCTGGATCGTGAGGATCCTTCGCTCTCCGTTCGAAGCGGTGCCGCCGGCCGCCTCGACGAGGAACGCCATGGGACAGGCTTCGTAGAGAAGCCGAAGCTTGCCCTGCTTGTTCTTCAGGTCCGCCGGATAGACGAAGATTCCGCCGCGCAGCAGCGTCCGGTGCAGGTCGGCGACCATCGCACCGATGTAGCGCAGGCCGTAGGCCTTCTTGTCCGGGCCGGGCGCCTTGATCCAGTCGACCCAGTTCTGAATACCTTGAGGCCACTTGTGGTAGTTGCCCTCGTTGATCGAATAGATGGCGCCCCGCTGGGGGATCTTGATCTTCGGGTGCGACAGAAAAAACTCGCCGACACCCGGGTCGTACGTGAACCCATCGACCTGGTCACCGGTCGAGTACACCAGCATGTTCGACGACCCATAGATCACGTAGCCCGCAGCCACGATGTCGGTGCCGGGCTGCAACAGGTCCTTTAGGGCTCCGGGCTGTCCATCCGGCGTGAGGCGACGATGGATCGAAAAAATGGTGCCGATCGACGCGTTGATGTCGATGTTGCCCGAGCCGTCGAGAGGATCGAACTGAAGCACGTACTTGCCCTGCGGATACTCCGAAGGGACTTGAATCGGCTCCTCGACCTCTTCACTTCCCATCACGCAGACGTGCCCGCCCGCCTCGACGGTGCTCACGATCACGCTGTTGGCGAAGTCGTCGAGCTTCTGAACCTGCTCGCCCTGAACATTCGTCGTTCCCGTGCGTCCGAGGATGCCCGAGAGCCCGGCTTTGCTGACCCGGCTGCCTATGATTTTAGCGGCCAGGCTAATCTGCTGGAAAAGTCCTGTGAAATCGCCTGTGGCTTCCGGCATGCGGCGCTGGCGGTCGAGCAGGTGCCGTTCCAAAGTCGTTCCGATGGGGCTTTCGTGTGCCGGGCCTATCGATAGTGCGCTGCTCATTCCTGCCGGGCATACCAGAGCGCCCCAAGGAGCGCTAGGAGCCCCTAAATTGGGGTACCAGCCTAGGGTTGTGATATTGTAAACTTACTGTGGTGGGGAAACCGTGACGAACTTCGGAAGCTGGCTCAAAGCGATGCAGCGGCGACGATCGGGCATTCCGCGCGTCCGCAGCCCGCGGGGCCTTCCGGGCGTGCTCGCCCGCGGCGACCTCAGCGTCGTGTATCAGCCGATCGTATCCCTCACCACGATGGAGTCCTTCGCGTACGAGGCGCTCGTCCGTAGTGATTCGCCGCACTGGACCAATCCTCCGCAGCTCTTCGACGAGGCGATCAAGTCCGGGTACGTCGGCGCGCTCGGCCGCTCGATTCGCGAGCTCGCCACGACCCATTGCACCGAGAAGCCACTGTTCCTCAATGTGCACCCGAACGAGTTCGACGAGTCGTGGCTCGTTCAGCCAGACGATCCAATCTTCACACATGGGCAGCCTATCTATCTCGAGGTGACCGAGTCGGTTCCGCTAACTCACTTTGCCTACTGTCACAGCGTCCTTCGTGAGATCCGCGGCAAAGGCGTGTCGCTTGCGGTCGATGATCTCGGGGCCGGCTACTCGAACTTGAAGTATATTGTCGACCTCAAGCCGGAGGTCGTGAAGCTCGATCGAACCTTGGTTGCAGATCTTGCCGATGACCGCCGCGCGCAGGTCTTGGTTCGCCACATGGTTCGGCTCTGCCACGAGCTCGGGGCGCTCGTGGTTGCTGAGGGCATCGAGCAGGAAACCGAAATGAAAGTCGTCGTCGACTGCGGCGCTGACTTCGGCCAGGGCTACTACTTCGCCCGTCCGGCATACCCAGCACCCGGTGTCAGTGCGACGCCCCTCGCCATGATGAGCAAGGGCGCCTGAGCGTAGCGACTCAGAACGGCACGGACTGGTAGCTCACGTCGCCGGCTTCTTGACCTTGGATCTCCAGGATCCCCGCCACGCGCTGGCCCTCCGGACCACGCTGCATGGAAACGACGAGATCGACCGCGCTCCCAACGAGTTGCGCGACGCAAGCGCGTTCCGCTCCGCCGCATCCCGCGGCCAGCATGAGCCCTTCGATGGCGTCCTTGGTGCTCCAGCAATGCACGCCGAGCAAGTGCCCCGGCTCGCATCCGAGCACCGCAGCCAGTGCGATCATCGTGTCCGCACCTCCGATATCATTGATGACCAGATGCTCGGCCTGTAGGCGTGTCCCGTGCCCGATCGCTTCGCCGAGCAAGATACCCGAATCGGCAGCGGTCAACGAGATCACGCGGTCCCGGTCGATGTCGAGATCGGGGACTGCCTCGATCGCGACAGCGTTCTCTGTTTCCGGCAGCTCGCGGGCCAGGGCCGACATCACTTCGGTCACGCCAGAGCCGCGAGGACCCGCAACGACGATGTTGCGGCACTCGGCGACGGCCTTGGCCAAATACGTGGCGGCGTCCGTGCTCATCCAGCCCGTTTCGGCCAATTGCTCGAGCGACTTACCGCTGCGAACGCGGATCTCGATCACGGGACCCTTCATCACGAGAGGCGGCTGCATGATGGTCAGCCTCGGACCGAACGAGAGCCTTCCGTGAAGAACGCTTTGCGCTTCCAGCACCTGGCCACTCTCTGCAGCGAGTCGCCGCGCCACGCGTCGCAGTGCGCCCTCAGACGAGAAGCTCAGCGACGCTGCTTCGAGACCTTCGCCCCTGTCAACGAACACGTGTGAGGGGCCGTTCACCACGACGGTACGGACCGACTCGTCGGACAGAACGTCATCGAGCGCCCCCAAGCCCACCGCTTCGTGCAGCGCAATGTGCGCGATCTGACGCATGTCGATCTCAGTGTTCACTGAGCCATCGGTCTGCATCGAGAGGAACGTTTCGGCGATTGCGGCGCGCGCGGCCGACCAGCGTTCCTGATTCTTGATTGCGGCCGGGTCGACGTTCTCGATGTCCATCCGCTGGGCCAGGCGGCTCAGCAGGGAGCTAAGCGGGTCGGCGACCGGAATCCCGGTCTCGGTCTTGGCTGGAAGCTGGGCCTCGCCCGTCTCCCGGCGTTCGATCCGCGGCGGCATGCTCGTCGCTCTGGGATCGTTTGGCCTCGCCGCTCTCGAGTCCGAGGGCATCGGGCGGCGCGTGCCCATCGAACGCCGGACTGGCATCGAGCTTTGCGCCGGTATGGAGCTTTCGGCCGGCTTCGGGCGTTCGGCCGGCATCGAGCTTTGCGCCGGCATCGGTTCCTTGGCGGGCAGTGGCGGCGGTTCCGAAACACTTGGGGCCGAGCTTGCGCGCTCCGAGCCGCCGTTCGTAGGGCGCAGCGTGATGATGAAGTCGGCAATGTAGATCTTGTCGCCCTGCTTCAACGACTGCGGCGAGTTGATCTTGCGACCATTGACCCAGGTTCCGTTGGTGCTGTTGAGGTCGACGACGACCGCCTGTTCGCCCTTTAGAGTCAAGCGAGCGTGTTGTTTAGAAACATTGCGTTTCGAAAGAACGATGTCGTTGCCCTGGACGCGTCCGACGGTCAGCTCGGGCTTCGAAAAATCGAGCGTCCGCTCAACGCCCCCCTCATCCGTGATCACGACCGCGTACATATCCCCAGTGCATTCAAGAGGTGACGCCGCTTCGCGTCAAGTGATCGCCAATTCTCGCCCCGCTGGCTGAGATCGCCTCGGGCGGTTCGCTCGCTCGGCTCGCTCGTGAAATCCACGAAATCATTGGCAATTTCTGCCTCTGCAGCACCAGCTGGGACCGATTAGGGTTAAAAAAACCATGCACTCCGGCTGGAATCGGTACCACCGGACGGGTCAACTGGGGTAGCTTACGCCGCATGCCGGGAGGGTTTCTAATTGTCGAGGACGAGCCGACGCTTGCTCGGACTCTTGCTCGTACATTCGGGCGTCACGGACCCTGCGAAGTCGTGCACAGCATGGCGGCCGCCCGCGACCAACTGGAGAGCCAGCCCGAATGGACTGGCGTGGTTTTGGACCTCATTCTGCCTGACGGATACGGCTTGGATCTCCTCGCAGAAATCCGGCAAATCCATGGTGAGCTCCCTGTACTGGTTCTTACCGGTGAGCTCAATCGTGATGTAGTTAACAAAGTTCAGACGATGCGAGGCGAGTACGTCTGCAAGCCCGCATCTGCGGACAACCTCAATCCGTTCATCCAGCGGGCGCTCGCGCAGGAGCGGGTGGACGACGCGGCGATCGGTCAGCGTATCGAACACCTGGCCCGGCAGCTGAAGCTCACCCGCCGCGAGACCGAGCTTTTGACGCTTTCGGTGGATGGCCTTTCTCGCAAAGAGCTCGCCGACGCGCTTGGCGTGGCGGAGAACACGGTCAAGGCTCAGATTCGGTCGCTTCTCAAGAAGAGCGGCGCGCGAAGCCTGGCGACGCTGGCACAAAAGGTCATCAAAGGCGCAACGCGCGACACCGTGCCGCCTGGTGAACCCACGAGCGCTGCTGAAGGCTAGCGGAGCCCGCGCTTAGAACGGCTGATATGCTGTTGGCTTCGAGCACATATCGGGCGGCCGCGAGCACGGCCGTGGCTTTGTTGGCGGCGCTTGCGGGGTGCACCGACAAGAAACCGATGGCCGAGCCTCCCGAGTCCGAGCATGCGCCCGAGCCGGTGGAAGCGGCGGATCCTTACGAGCACACACCCTCCCGTTTTGGCGTCGTGCCTCTTCATGCCGGGTTCAGCCCCGACCCGAGGGTGGTGGGTGGCACGGCCATCGGCGAGATCCGGGCCAAGTCGATGCACCGCAAGTGCAAGGGGTGGGTGTCCAAGACTCCGGACTATCTACTCGACGCGGACACAGCCTTTTTCAAGCTCCACGTGCTGGGGCGTTCGCGTTCGGACGTGCTGCTCGTCGTGCGAACGCCCGACGGCAGGGTACTGTGCAACGACAACCGCAACGGCACGACAGACCCGATGCTCCGTTCCGATTTTCCCATTGGCACGACTCAGATATGGATCGGAGTTCGAGAGGAAGGTGGGAAGGCCGACTACCGACTTGGTTTCTCCGAGGTGAAGTGGCGGTCGTCCTCGATTCCGCTGCCCGACCTCGATTAGGGCTCGCGACGCCGCCACAGCGCTAGACGCTCTTTGCCTTCGCGCCCCGGGTGCGTGTGCGCCACCTCGGCGGTGTCGAGCTCTTCGAATGCATCTTCGACGTAGCTGCGCACCATCTCCGTGTTGATGGGCCACGGAGGGCCTGCCCTGTCGGAGATTGGGTCTTCGAACGGGAAGAGCAGGGTGGCGAGCACACCGGCCGGCTCGACGAGGCGCTTCATGGTCTGGCTCCACGCGCTCCGTTGGTCCGGATCGAGTGCGCAGAAGAAGGTGTAGTCCCAGACGAAATCGAAACCGCGTGCCGGCGCATAGGAGAAGAAATCGGTCACTTCGTAGACGACGCTCCCCGGAAGACTCGGATGCTCCGCCAGGAATGCCGTGCGCGCGTCGTCAGAAAGGTCGATGCCGACGACCTCTCGATCCTCTCTGGCAAGCGTGGCCAGGTCGTACCCGGTGCCGCAGCCGGGAACGAGAACGCGACCGCCGGGCACGGCGCCACGATCGAGCAAACCCCGGAGGGCGGGCGGAGAAGCGCCCGCGTCCCATGGGGTGACCCCCGTCTTCCAAGCCTGTCGCCAATCTACCGGTGCCATCTGAGTCCTTCAGTCGATGAGCCCTGCTGCCTTGGCCGCTTCGCGCGCGACCGGGAGCACCGCATCGTATGCGGCCGCGTTGCACGCGAGGATACCATTGCGGTTGCGCATGTCGGCGCCGCCATAGCGGTATGGGTTTCCCGCCAAATCCGTGAAGCGTCCGCCCGCCGCCTTGAGGACCGCCTCCGGCCCGCACGCATCCCACATGCTCGACTTGTCGGCAATGTGCACATAGAGGTCGACCTTGCCCTCAGCGATGAGACCGGCCTTGAGCCCAACGGAGCCGCTGGTCGTTTCCTGCTTGATTCCAAGTCGGGTGACGACCTCGCCGACCGCTCGGTTGCGGTGCGAGCGAGACACCACGAGCTTCAAGTCGGCGGGGTCGGCGACGGTGCTCACCCCGAGCGCCCTCCGCACACCACGCTCCTCGAGATAGGCCCCGTCACCGACGACGCCGGCGTAGAGCTTGTCGTTGTCCGGTCGGTACACGACTCCGGCCGTGGCGACGCCATCGATGGCCAATCCGAGCATGACGGAGAACTCACCGTTTCTCGCCACGAACTCCTTGGTGCCGTCGAGCGGGTCGACGTACCAGCAGCGCCCGCCCTCAAGCGCGTCGCTCCAGTCTTCGGTTTCCTCTGCGACGATGCCGTCGCCGGGAAAGGCCTTGCGGAGCTCATGGACGATGTACGCGTTGGCTTGGGTGTCGGCGTCGGTCACAGGGTCGGCTTCGGCTTTGTAGGCGACGCGGAAGTCCGTCGCGTAGACCGCCATCAAGATTTCGCCGGCCTGCCGCGCGATGCGGGCGGCCTCTGCGGTTTCTCGCTCCAACATGTCGGGCCTCTACCACGAGCCGATGGCCGCGCCACCGGTCACTCCGCGATGCGCTGCAACAATTGTGAAAGGAGCGAGCTGACCTCGTCCACGTTCCGGAGCAACACAGCTGACGCGGACGGAGTGCCACGTTGCTCCTCCGAGCAAACGAACGCACCGACCCCATGTTCCGCTGCGAAATCGATCGCAGGGAAGTCGGTGAGGTCATCTCCCGCGAAGAAAATAGACTTTGCGCCGGAGCGCTCGAAGATCTCCCGAAGCGCGCTTCCCTTGTCGTGACGCACGGCCTCGGCTTCGCACAATGCTTTCCCGCGCCGCACGTGCAGACCGAGGCTCTGCGCGAGCTCGTCTGCTTCTCGAAGGAGTTGGTCAGCGCGGCCTGGGTCGCTCGAGGCGACTCCCCGGACGTGCACCGCGACGGCCTGGGGCTTGTATTCGACAAAAGCATCGCGCGCATGGGTGTCTGCCCACTGCCGGAATCGATCGAGGGCCTCCCGTTGCTCGTCGGTGAGCTCCGGTCGCGAAGGTGTTTGCCCAGGGGCCAAGACCACTCCGCCGTGCTCGACCGCCCGCCAAACGCCGTCGAGCTGCTCCATCCGCGAAAGCGAGCCCAGGTCGCGGCCAGTTATGAGCGCCAGCTCCACCGTGGGTGTTCCGGCTAGCGCGGCCAGCACCGAGCGAATTGGCTCGGGGATCTCCGCGAGATCCGGATTGCGCACGATTGGCGAGAGCGTACCGTCGACGTCCAGCGCCACGAGCAGGGGTCGCTCGAGCCGCAGAACCGTTTCGAGGAGCGGCTCGACGTGGCTCACCGGCCCTCCAGAGCGGCGAGGTAGCCATCAGCCCAGCGATGCACGTCGAGCCGCATGACTTCGGCGCGCATGGAGCGCATCCGTTTACGTTTCTCGGAGGTTTTCATCGTGAGCGCGTGATGAATGGCGTTCGTGGTCGCTTCGATGTCGTAGGGATTGACGAGCACTGCACCCTTTAGGTGCTTCGCTGCACCCGCGAACTCGCTCAGGATCAGCACGCCATCTTCGTCGGTTCGAGCCGCGGCGTACTCGTGCGCCACGAGGTTCATGCCATCGCGCAGCGGTGTCACCAGGGCGACATCGGCCGCGCGGTAATGCGCGAAGAGCGCTCGTTGGCTCAGGTTACGGTAGAGGTAATGAATCGGAACCCGGCCGGTGTCCGCGTAGCGCCCGTTGATGTCCCCCACCATGCGATCGATCTCTTCCTTGAGGTCGGCGTAGGCTTTCACGTCGGTGCGGCTCGGCACCATGATTTGGATCAGCGCGTATTGCGTGCGTGCGGATTTGTCGCGACGAAGCAGGCGCTCGAAGGCAGCGAGCCGTTCCGGAATCCCCTTGGTGTAGTCGAGTCGGTCCACGCCGAGGATCAGCCGGCGGTTCGCCATCGTTTGACGGATTCGTTCGACTTCACGCTCGAGATCCGGGTCGATCGCGAGTGCCTGTAGGTCGTCGCCCGGGATTCCTATTGGGGCAGCGATCGTCTTCACCTTCCGGCCGCGATACTGGATCACGCCACGCGAGATCCGATGGGGCGTGAAGCGCTCGACGCACTGGCGGAAGTGCTCGGCGTACTCCGGAAGATGGAACCCGAGGATGTCGGCTCCGAGCAACCCGTCGAGGACCTCCTCGCGCCACGGCAGGATGCTGAACGTGTCCGGCGGAGGCCAAGGGATGTGGCAGAACCAGCCGATTCGAGCCTTGGGGCGCTTCGCCCGCACCATGCCTGGCACGAGCATGAGGTGGTAGTCCTGGACCCAAATCAGGTCGCTTGCCCCGCTCGTCGATAGGCTGCTGTCGGCGAACCCCTGATTGGCGTTCACGTAGCTCGACCAGGGCGCCTCGCCAACTTGGATCGTCGGCTCGAAGCCATGGAGCAAGGGCCAGAGCACCGAGTTGGAAATACCTTCGTAGAACCCTCGCTGCTCGGCGCGCCCGAGCGAGACGTGCGCGAGGTCATATGCAAGGTGGGGCGCTGGAACCGTGACCGAGTCGAAATCTTTGGCGGGCTTCGCGCTCACCCAGACGCCGCCGCGCTTTTGCAGCACCGGGTCGAGCGCGGTCACCAAGCCACCGGCTGCGCGGACCCAACGCTCTCGCCCCCGGGTGGCTTCGTGCCGATACGGGCCGCGGTTCGATACTACCACGAGCTTTCGGCTCTTTCTCGCCATCGAGCCCCATTGTAGTCTGCAAGACCTGATGGACCCAGCGCAGTTTCTTCAAGGCCGCACCCGGGAGACCGAGATTCGCCGCGACGCGCGCGGCCGCTGGTTCAGCGGACAGGACCCGATCGAGCATCCGAACCTGACCCGTTCTTTCGATAGCTGGGTCGACCGCGCCGAAGATGGACGTTTCTGCCTGAGCAATTCGATCAACTGGGCGTATGTCGAGATCCAGGGGCCCGCGTATTTCGTGAAGGACGTCGAGCTGGCCGCCGACGGGGTCGGTTTACTCCTTTCCGGGGACCTTCGGGAGCGGCTCGATCCGGCCTCGCTCCGTCAGGGACCCGAGGGCGCGCTCTGGTGCGTCGTTCGTGAGGGCCGATGCCCAGCCCGGTTCGACAACCATGCCGTCAGCAAAATGAGCGACTCGATCCGCGAGGACGAAGACGGGGTGTATGTCCTTATCGGCGGAGAAAAGGTGCGGCCGCCGGAGATCGGCGATCCACTTTCACTCGGCCTCGGAAAGCGCTAAGGCACCGGCGTGTCCCGACGTGAGCTCATCGCCACCATCATCGTGGCCGCGATTGCATTTCCTCTGATCTTCATCTTCACGGGCGCCGTGGCGGATGCCCGCGCACGCGCGCGCGAGGCCCCGTTCAGGGCGCTCCTCGGCAACGCTCGCTTCGAGCAGCTGATGGACGGTCAAGGTGGGGTTCCCCACTACCTTGGCGCCTCGCTCCGCGCTCCCGACTTCACCCTTCCCGAGCAGGGAGGCGGTGAATGGAAGATGTCCGAGCAGCGAGGCAAGGTCATCGTGATGAACTTCTGGACGGTGACCTGCCGGCCCTGCATCCAGGAGATGCCCACAATCGAGCTTCTTGCCGAGATCGTCGAGGACTGGGGCGACGTCGAGGTCGTTGCCATCTCGACCGACCGCAGCTGGGAAGAAGCGCAGACGATCATCCCCCGGACTTCGCGCATCACGAGCCTCCTCGACGTGGAGCGCAAGGTCGTGACGGAGCAGTTCGGCACCAACCTCTTCCCCGAGACCTGGATCATCGACGCCAACGGCGTCGTGCGCTTTCGGTTCGACGGCGCGCTCGACTGGTCGGACCCCGTCGCGCTGGATCTGATTCGCGCCTACCGCTGAGCACTCAGGTCTCCGACAGGAGATGGCGTGACACCCAGACACCGAAGCCGACGAATAGGAGGTCGAAGGCCGTGAGGATGCGCATCCAACCGAGGATCTCGGCGGTCGTGGCCCCAGCGAAAAGCTCGCGTGTCGCGACGGCGGACGCGAGGAGGGCAGGAGCGACCAATGGGAAGACCAGCACGCTGAGCATCAGATCCCGGGCCCGAGTACGGATCCCCACGGCGGAAAACAGCGAGGCGGTCGACACGAACCCAACCGAGCCGAGGAAGATCAGTGCGAGGAGCGGCAGCATGATGCCGCTCGCCTCGATCTGGAAGAAGATCAAGCACAGCGGGACGAGCAAGAGCTCGATCACGAAGAGCAGGACCAGGGCGCTGATCGTCTTGCCGATGTAGATGGACGCGCGCGGAATCGGCGCCAGCAAGAGCCCAAACACGGCGTCGTTCTCGCGCTCCAACGCCCAGCTTCGGCCGATTAGGAGAATTCCGCAGAAGAGGATCGAGATCCAGAGGACGCCCGGGGCGACGTTCGGCGAGCTCACCGGGTCGGTGTAGAACGCGAGTGAGCCCAGGGTCACGACTAGGACGGCAAAGAGCCCGGTCGAGGTGAGGATCTCCTTCGTGCGGACCTCGAGCTGCAGGTCCTTGAGCGCGACCAATAGTGCAGCGCGAAGCGTGCTCATGCTTCGGGCTCCACGAGTCGACCTCGGTCCATGTGAAGAACGCGGTCGGCCACCTGGCTCGCGAACTTCGCCTCGTGCGTCACGACGATCACGATCGCGCCATCTTGTTTCTCTTGCTCGATCAGCCCGACGACCGACGCGGTGGACTTCGCATCGAGCCCGGTCGCGGGCTCGTCCATCAGCAGTAGACGAGGCTCGTGGAGCAGCGCGCGCGCGATCGACACGCGCTGCGCTTGCCCCCGCGAATAGGTCCGCACCGGCCTATCCCAGTACTCGCCGAGGGAGAGGGCTTCGCAGAGATCGGTGGCGCGCTTCTCCGCGTAGGGGATGTTTTGCAGCTTGGCAGCGAGGAGGAGATTCTCGTGACCACTGAGGCCAGGGTAGAGCTGGAGCTGGTGCGCGACGAAGCCAATGCGACCCCGGAGGCCATCGGCGCGCGAGACGCCGTATTTCCCGTACCGGATCTCTCCTCGCGTCGGGTATGCGAGCATGGCGAGAAGCCAGAGCAGCGTCGACTTGCCGGAGCCATTCGAGCCCTGGATGACGGTGACGCTCCCGGCGCTGAAGCTCAGGTCCACGCCGGCCAGCGCGAGCGTCGGCCCGTAGGACTTGGTCAGGCCAGCGACCGAGACTTCTTCAAAATCGAGCTTCACCGGTCCGCACTCTAGAACAAGTCTCGCACAATGCCGTCAAGTTTCAGCCAGCGGTCCTGCGGAACGCGGAGCCAGTCTCCGACCTGCTCCAGGTTACCGGTCTCGATGGCGCGTTCGATCTCCCGCTCGCGGCCAGCCTGCAGTTCCTGGCCAGCTCTCGTTTCTGTCTCGCTCAGATTCACGCCGTCGATAGTGCGCAGCCCCAGCATCAAGGCCTCACGAATGATCTCTTTGGGGCCCAGCTCCTCGACTTCCGCTTCGAGCGTCCGTTGCGCGAGGTACCGCTGGGGGTTGGGATCATTTCGCCATCGCGTCGCGCGCCCCTGCCCCTGATCGAGACAGCCGACGGCCGCGGCGCCGAGCCCTACATAAGCACCGCCCCGCCAATAGTGAAGATTGTGGCGAGACTCCTCTCCCTCGGCCGCGTAGTTCGACACCTCGTAGTGCGTCCATCCGAGGTCCGCGAAGCACTGCTCGGCATGCTCGAACAGATCCGCGTACTGCTCCTCGGGGGCGACCCGAAGCTGCCCGGCCCGGTGCAGTGAGCCGAACATGGTCTTCTCCTCGATGGTGAGGGCGTACGCCGACACGTGGCGAGCTCCCGTCTCGGCGATGCGCGCGATGTCCTCTCCGAGCTCCTCGAGCGCCTGGCCCGGCATTCCGAACATCAGGTCAGCGCTCACTCGCGGCATCTCCCGGGTCGCCTCCTCGAGCGCGGCCACCGCCCGCTCCGAGTCGTGCAGCCTTCCGAGAAAGCGCAAATGTGGATCGCGCAACGACTGCACACCGATTGACAGGCGGCCTACACCGGCTTCGCGAAGGAGGGCTGCGTTCTCCTGCTTCAGCGAGCTTGGGTTGCACTCCACGGTGACCTCGAGATCGTCGTCCACACGGTCGAACGCGCCGGTGATTCCCCGGAGCGTTCGCCGCAACGCGTTCGGTCCCCAGAGCGATGGGGTCCCACCACCGAAGAAGATCGACTTGAGCGCGCGCCCCTGCAGATCCGGGGCGCGTGCGTCGAGCTCACGCAGCACAGCGTCGGCGTACTCTTCGTGGGGCAAGGCGTTTGCGCGGATCGGCTCGGTCACGAAGTCGCAGTAAGGGCACTTTCGCGCGCACCAGGGGAAATGGATGTAGACCGAAGTCGATATGGGTTCGCTTGACATGCGGGGCGCCGGGCAGGAGGTATACTCCGCTTTTTGGAGCTGGTCGCTGATGACCCTGCCGGTGTTTCCATCGCTACGAATAACAGCTGACGCGCTGATCCCCCAGGGCGCGTTCGCCGAGGCCCAGGCCGCTTTTCTGAAGCCGGACCCGGAGCTCGTCGTGCGGCTGACCGCACTGCTCCGCGAGAAGAACGCCGGCGTCGTGGCTCACTTCTACATGGACCCGGAGCTGCAGGGTGCGCTCTCCGCCTGTGATTGGCCGCATATCCACGTCTCCGATTCGCTTGCGATGGCCGACCGCGCGATTGCAATGGCCGAGCAGGGCGTTCGCACGATTGCCGTTCTCGGTGTCGACTTCATGAGCGAGAACGTCCGCGCGATGCTGGATGCGTCGGGGTATGCGCACATCCCGGTGTACCGGGTCGCGACGGATCCGATCGGCTGTTCGCTGGCCGAGTCCGCAGAGGCTCCGGCGTATGGCGCGTACCTCGCGGAGGCGGCGGAGACCCCACGCTCGCTGCACGTGGTCTATATCAACACCAGCCTGGTCACCAAAGCAAAGGCCCAGGCGATCGTGCCCACGATCACCTGCACGTCCTCGAATGTCGTGCGGACGGTCCTCCAGGCCGCAGCGCAGATCCCGGGCGTCCACATCTGGTTCGGCCCGGACACCTACATGGGTGACAACCTCGCGCACATGTTCCAGAGCCTCGCCGAGATGCCCGACGAGCAGATTCGCCATCTGCATCCTGCGCACGATCAAGCCTCGGTTCGCTCGCTCCTGCCCCGGTTTCATTACTTCGAGCAGGGAACCTGCATCGTTCACCACATGTTTGGCCGCGAGGTCGTCGAGCTGGTCCGGCAGAGCTATCCCGATGTCTTCGTCACCGCGCATCTGGAGGTGCCCGGCGAGATGTTCGAGCTCGGCTTGCAAGCGCAGAGCAAAGGGAATGGGGTCGTTGGCTCGACGTCGAACATCCTGGCGTTCGTTTTGGGCAAAGTCGATGAGGCGATCGCGCGCGGCGACCAGGCCAATCTGAGATTCATCCTCGGCACGGAGGCTGGGATGATCACCCCGATCGTCCGGCAGGTGCAGGCGCAGCTCCGTGACTACGCCTCCGAGGGCGGTGCTGAGCTGTCGGCCGAGATCATTTTCCCCGTGGCTGGCGAAGCGATCGCGCAGGACGAGCAGAGCGGGCTTGGGGTCGTGCCGGGCGTTGCGGGCGGTGAGGGCTGCTCCACGGCAGGCGGCTGCGCAACCTGCCCATACATGAAGATGAACTCGCTTCATGCGTTGTTCGGGCTCCTCGAGCGCCTCGGCGCCGATCCTCTCTCCAACCTGGTTCCCTTCGAGCCGCGCAAGTACGTGCAGGAGATCCGGGGACGGACCGTTGCCGATCTCGGCGGCGAGCCGATCCTGCACATGCGCGCGTTTCAGCGCGGAGGGGAGCTGCCCGAAGCCCTGGTGAGCGACGTGCTGAGCCGAGCCGCCGAGCAGGCCGGCTCCGAGGATTGAGCCGTAACTGCCCTTTTCCTTGGGTCTGCGGACGGAGCTTGACCGCGGAGCTAGCATACTTATGTTGCACGCGCCCAACAGCACGCAGTCATGATGTCCAAGCCTGATTACTACGAAGTCCTCGAAGTCCACCGCGAAGTTACGACGGTCGAGCTCAAACAGGCCTATCGCAAGAAGGCCCTCGAGCACCATCCGGATCGCAACCCGGACAACCCCGAAGCGGAGGAAAGATTCAAAGTGTGCGCCGAGGCGTACGCCGTGCTGAGCGACCCGCAGAAGCGGCAGATGTACGATCAGTTCGGTCACGCGGGGTTGGGCGGTGCTGGCGGGCCGGGGTTCGGCGACATCGGCGACGTGTTCAGTCAGTTCCAAGACATCTTTGGAGATCTCTTCGGCGGAGGCGGGGGTTTTGGCTTCGGCGGGTTCGGCCGGCAGCGCCGTGATCCGAATGGGCCGGCACGCGGCGCAGACATTCGCACCGACGTGAGCCTGTCGCTTCGTGAGGCGGCGTTCGGGGCCGAGCGCGAGATCGACCTTTCGCACCCGTCGCCCTGCGAAGCGTGCAGCGGGACCGGCGCAAAGAACGGCGAGCTCGAGGGCTGCGCAACCTGCGGAGGGCGCGGCCAGGTCGCGCGCGCGCAAGGCGCGTTCGTGATGACCACCACGTGCCCGACCTGTCAGGGGCGAGGGTCGCGGGCCAAGGAAGCATGTGAGGAGTGCGAAGGCGGCGGCCAAGTCGACGTCGAACGCGTCGTGAAGCTCACGATCCCGGGCGGGGTCGACACCGGCCAGAGCCTTCGCTTGAGCGGCCGAGGTCAGGAGGGCGTGCGCGGCGGACCCGCTGGTGACCTCTACGTCACCGTGCACGTCGAGCCAGACGAGGACTTCCAGCGGGAGGGCTTTGACCTCGTGCACCGCCTCGACGTGACGTTTCCGCAGGCGGCTCTGGGCGCCAAGGTCGAGGTGCCCGCGCTCGAAGAGGACGAAGACGCGATGCAAACCATCAAAGTCCCCTCCGGCACTCAACCCGGCGAGACCTTGATCGTTCGCGGCGGAGGAGTGCCGCGTCTCAATGGCCGCGGGCGTGGCGACCTGGTTTGCGTGGTCGCGGTCGAAGTGCCCAAGCGCTTGTCTCGTGAGCAAAAGCGCCTTTTGAAGGACCTTGGCCGCACTTTGGACGAGTCTTGAGAAGCGCTGGAGATCAGCACTCCTCCGGGTGTAGGCTACCCGTCTGATGCAACCTCTAACTGGACTCGATTCTTCATTCCTCTATCTCGAGGACGCCCATCAACCGATGCACGTCGGGAGCGTCCTCGTGTTCGAGGGGTCGATGAACTTCGAAAGCTTTCGCGAGACGATGGCCGCGCGTGTTCATCTGGTGCCACGGCTGCGGCAACGCCTCGTCATGGTGCCGTTCGGAATCGGCAAGCCTTACTGGGTGGAGGACCCCGGCTTCAACCTCGACATGCATTTGCAGCACGTGGCTCTTCCGAGCCCCGGAAGTTGGAAAGAGCTTCGCGGGCTTGCCGCGAGGATCTTCAGTGTGCCTCTCGACCGCAGCCGGCCTCTTTGGGAGATGACGCTGGTCGAAGGGCTCGACCAGATTGCTCAGGTGCCCCCCGGCTCGGTTGCGGTGATCAACAAGGTGCACCACGCCGCGATTGACGGTGTTTCCGGTGCCGACATGATGAGCGTCCTGCTCGACCTGACGAAGGAGCCCAAGGCCTTTCGTCCACCCCCACCTCGCGCGGTTGCGCCGGTTCCGAACGAGCTCGAGGTGCTCTCGCACACCGCTCGCAAGATCATGGGCAAGCCCAGCGAGATCAAGAGGGTGACTGCGGAGATCAGCGACGCTCTTCGCGCCGCAGCCAAGGTCCGGGACAAGGGCGTCGAGGCGCCGCCGGTTCCGATGACTGCACCGACCACGTCGATCAACCATACGATCACCGGGCAGCGGATTTGGAACACGGCACTCCTCGAGCTCGACCGCGTCAAAGCGATTCGGAAGGTCACCGGGTGTACCCTGAACGACGTGGTGGTCGCGATCTGCGCCGGGGCGCTTCGCCGCTATCTCGATGAGAAGGGCCAGCTTCCCGACAGACCGCTGATCGCGATGATCCCGGTTTCGACACGCGGAGCCGACGAGCGCGGCAAGATGGGAAACAAAGTCTCAGCCATGTTTCTCGACATCGCGACCGATGTGGCCGACCCGGTCGAACGCTTGAACGTCATCAAGGAGCATACGCAGGGTGGCAAGGCCTTCGAGAAAGCGGGGGCGACCCGTGCTTTCGTCGATCTCTGGGACTTCATTCCGTTCGGCCTGGCCAATCGTGTTCTTCGTCTCTACTCCCGGTTTCGTGTCTCTGAAATGCACAACCCGGTGTTCAATCTCGTGATCACCAACGTGCCTGGGCCGCAAGTCGACATGTACATGGCGGGCCACAAGCTCCTGGCCACCATGGGAATGGCGCCACTGGTCGACGGCATGGGGCTGCTGATCACGGTGCTCAGCTACAACGGCGTGCTTTCGATCAGCCCGACCTCTTCGCCCGCGGTCATGCCGGACTTGGACGTCTTCACTCGCTACTTGCGCGAGGCGGCCAATGAGCTCGAAGCGGCGGCGCTTCCACACCGGGAGCCGGATGCTGAATCCGAAGGCGTCGATGCGCTGGCGGCAGCAGAGATGACGGCGGCATTCGTGAACCAAATGAGGTCCACGCTGGAGCAAGCCCCTGCCGATCGCTCGCTAGGTGACGGGAAGTTTCAACTGAGGATTACAGGCGCCGACGAGAAGAGCTGGATGATCGATCTGGGAGATCGAAGCGTCACCGAGGGCAATGGACGGCCGGCCGATGCCACGCTGACCATTCGCGCTTCGCATCTCGCCGAGATTCTTCGAGGAAAACTCGATCCGCAGATTGCGTTCGTGCAGGGCAAGCTCCGGGTCGACGGTGACATCAACCGAGCGATCGAGTTTGGCGCGCTCCTGCCCAAAGTGGTCGCGTAGGATCTGCGGTTAGCGTGCGCTGAAGCGCTGCGGGCCGCTGGTTGCAGGAAGCTTCGGGCGAAGCTCCGGGAGCTGCTCATCGGCGAGCCACTGGTAGACGCCGTAGGTTTGCAGCACGCGGCGCGTGTACCGGCGCGTCTCGTCGTACGGAATCTCCTCGATGAACACGTCGAGGGGACGCGCGGCGTCTTCCTGGAGCCAACGGCGGACCGCGCCTTCGCCGGCGTTGTATGCCGACGGCACCAGAGCAGGGTTCTCGTTCAAGCGGCTCCAGAGCCAGGCCATGTAGCGCGCACCGATCTTGAGGTTGACCGAGGGCTTCTTGAGTGTGCGCGGGGTGGCCTTCTCGCCCACCTCGCTCGCAAAGCGCTTTGCGGTGGGCATGATCAGCTGAACCAGCCCGTAGGCCTTGGCCCAGGACACGAC
>CALLDH010000293.1 GCA_937998345.1 uncultured bacterium
CTCAACGAAACCACGCGACACGCACACGTGATCTTGCCCGGCCAGTCGCCCTTCGAGCAGCCGCACTACGATGAAATGATCTGGTCCTGGGCGGTGCGAAACGCGGGCAAGTACTCGCCAGCGCTCTTTCCCCTCGCGGAAGGCACGGTGGCGGAGTGGAAGGTCCTCCTGCAATTGGCGGCGATGGTGCAGGGGCAGACCGCCGCCGATGTCGACATCGAGGAGATCGACAACTTCTATTTCGTCGGTTTGGCCAGCATCATCGCCGAGCAAGAGGGGTCACCCGTGCACGGACGCGATGTCGAAGACATCCTCGCGGAGCACCCAGAGCCGGGGCCCGAGCGCATCCTCGACTTCGCCATTCGAAGCGGCCCCTGGGGCGATGCCTACGGCGGCAATCCTGACGGTCTCACCCTCGAGCGAATGAAGGAGCAACCGAACGGAATCGACATGGGTGCGCTCACCCCGCGCCTCGAGGAGATCCTCGAGACTCCCTCTGGCAAGATCGATCTCGTGCCTGGCTACATCGTCTCGGACCTACCTCGGTTGAAGGAGAGAATCGCGAAGGCCAATGAGCCGCTCGTGCTGGTGAGCCGGCGTCAGCTTCGTTCCAACAATTCATGGATGCACAACGTCGCGCCGCTGATGACCGGCAAGCCCCGGTGCACGCTACTGATTCATCCAGAAGACGCATCGGCCGCTGGCGTCCAGAATGGAGGCTTCGCGCGCGTTTGCTCGGATGCAGGCGAGCTCGAAGTGCCCGTCGAAGTCTCCGATGAGATGACGCCGGGTGTGGTCTGCCTCCCACACGGGTTCGGCCACGACAAGGAAGGCGCACGACTCTCCGTCGCCGCTCAGCACGCAGGCGTGTGCAGCAACGTTCTGGCTCCCGGAGCTCTGGTCGATGTGCCGTCCGGGAACGCGGTCGTGAACGGCATCCCCGTCACCGTCGCACCCGCCTAGAAGGCTCAGTCGTGAACGGTGACCTTGACCATCTGCACCGGAGTCACGGGTCGATCGCCGGCACCAGTTTGTGTCGATTCGATCTTCTTGATGACGTCCATGCCGCTGGTCACTTTGCCGAACACGGGGTGCTTGGACGGCCCGGCGCTGAACCAATCCAAGTAGGCGTTGTGCACGGTATTGATGAAGAACTGGCAACCGCCGCTATTGGGACGGCCGGTGTTGGCCATCGATAGCGTGCCCGGCTCGTTGGAGAGCTTGGCGTTCTCGGGGTGCTCGTCCTCAATGGTGCCATTCGGGCTGTCCCCGGTGCCGGCGCGCGGGCTGTTGGGGTCGCGGCTGTGCGGACACCCAAACTGAATCATGAATCCGTCGATGACTCTGTGGAAGTGAAGACCATCGTAGAAACCGCTCTTGGCGAGCTCGATGAAGTTGCCCGCAGTGATGGGCATCAGGTCGGTGAACAGCTCGATTTCGACGTTGCCGAGCGAGGTTTCAAGCGTTGCTGTCGGGTTAGCCATGGCGGAGGCCTATCAGCTTTCTATCGCCCCTGCACCTAGAACGAGGTCACGGTGAGGCCCTGCGTCGTCGCACAGTCCCCAGTGGTTCCGCATTGTGGCGCATCGTCTTTTCGAGTCAGCGCTACGGCAACCCCGGCCCCAACGCCGACCACGACAATCGCCCCGATCATGACCCAAAACCCGGGTCGCTTGACGAAGGGCTTCCGGTCGTCCTGAGGCGCTTCGGCAGTCGAAACGCCCGTTGGCGTGATCGCCAGCGCTGGAGACGCGACGGGGGTGTGTGGCTGCAACGCAATCGTGTAGGCCCGCCGACTCCCGCGAGCAACCTGCACCTCGCGGAGGGTGCTGGCGTAGTCTTCATGCGTGATGTGAATGGAATGCGTGCCCGGGTTCAGGCGGAGCGTCCGCTCGGGGCCAGTAGCTGCCGAAAGCCGGCCATCGACAGAGACTCTCGCGCTTGCAGGGGTGATCGCCAAACGAATCTCCGCAACCGCACGGTCGAGCAACTCTCGAAGTGCGGTTCCGCGCTCCCAAGCCTCGCCGCCGGCTCGGACTTCCGGCATCTCTTCGTATCGGTCGAGCTCCGCAAGCGCGTCCACCGGCCGGTCCAACCGGTAAAGGGCATTCGCGATGTTGTACGACGTGCTCGCGCGCGGGACCAACTCTGCCGAGCGGCGAAACGCAGCGAGCGCTTCAGCCCAACGCTCCGATTTCGCAAGCGCCACTCCATGCTGGAACAGGCCCCGCGCGCGTTGCGCGGTTGTAGCGTCGTCTTGCGCGGCGGCCGTGGACAGCAGGGGAGCCCACGCCGGATCGCAGATCGTCGACAGCGCTAGGACCAGGTAGAGCAGCCTCACCATTCTGTCACCAGGTCCGGGGGCTTTTCGTACTGCGAGCCCTCCGAGCGGGAGGGCTGCGGGCGACGCGCAGGCTTGCTTTTGCGTGGCGCCTTCCGAACCAGGGGAGCGCGGGGCTCCGAGTCCCGCTCAATCGAGGCATCTTCATCGGGCGGGGTCCCCTCCGTTGGCTCCCGCTCTGTCCTGGTTTCTTCGCGCAAAGCCGTGTGTTCCGGCTCCGATGCAGGTTCCGGTTCCGACGACGGCTCCGATGGAGGTTCCGGTTCCGACGACGGCTCCGATGCAGGTTCCGGTTCCGATGCTGGCTCCGATTCCGATTCCGATTCCGATGCCGATGGTGATGGTGCCACGTTCACGGGCACCGGAACCGGCTCGGCCGATTTGGGCGGCTCCTCAGCCAGGGTGATCACCGGCGCACCGAGGTTGCTGGGCGTTTCGATGGCCGGGCGAACCGTCCACCATGCCGCCAAAGCGACCGCTGCGGCCAGCGCCAGACCGCCGAGCGCCGCCTTGCGATTCGACTTGGACGGTACGTTGAGCAGCTCGGAATCGACTTGGCCCTTCGAGCGGGACACCGCCAAGAGCTCATTCGGTCCCAACCCCGTCAGCGTCGGTTGGAGGTGACTTTGCCTCCGTGCCGGTGACGGCCACGAAGAAAGGGGGGAAGGGGGCGGAGGTGTCGATATCGTCGCAAGTCCCATGTCCTCGATGCGTGCCTTGAGGGCCGACAGCGAGCTGATTCGTTGCACTGGCGATCGATTTAGTGCGTCGCGCAGCAGCGGGACGTAGACTTCCGGGACTGCTTCGAAGTCGATCGCGTTCTCACATACCGCATTGAGGATCTCCGTCGCGCTATCGCCGTCAAACGGCGCGTGCCCCACCAAACATTCGTACCACACCACGCCTACGCCCCATACATCGGTGTGCGGCCCGATGAGCGTTCGCTGATCGCGAGCCTGCTCAGGCGACATGTACTGGGGCGTGCCCATGATCACGCCGTTCGCGGTACTGAGGCTTCGCGAATGGACGTCCTGAAGGATCTCCGCGACCCCGAAATCGAGCAACTTCGGTGTCGCCGTGCCGTGCGCATCGAGCGTCAACATGATGTTCTCGGGTTTGAAGTCCCGATGCACGACCCCGAGCTCATGGGCCCTCTCGAGGGCGTCGACCAGAGGGAGCAGAATGGCGAGCGTGTCTTCTTCTCCAAGATGCCCCTGCTCGAAGAGCACGTCGCGAAGCGTGGGCCCGTGCAGGAGCTCCATCACCAGATACGCAATGTCCCGATCATCTTCACCCATGTCGAGGACGTCGACGACGTTTGGGTGGTTTAGTTGAACCGTTGCACGGGCCTCTCTCAAGAATCCCTCGCGCAGTCGCTCGAAATGGGGAAGCGTGGGGTCCAGCACCTTTACAGCCACCTCTCGCTGCGTCCAGATGTGCGTCGCGCGGTACACCGTGGCCACGCCGCCCGACCCTATGACGGGGCCGAGCCGGTACTTTCCGCCGAGCAAGACGGGTTGCTGAGTGAGATGGTCGGAGTGGGCCATTCGGGCAGTACGTGAGAATGTGAGATCTCCGGCTGATCGACAAGGTGAAGCCGACATGCGAACCCTGTGCCCTAGGGAATCTGGCCCATTTGCGGCCCGTCGTGGCCCAGCTATCCTTTCCGGTCGTGGCATTCGCGAAACCACAGCTCCTAATCGGCGCGCTTTGTTTCTCACTCTTCGGGGTGAGTTGCGCCGAAGGCTCATCTACGCAGGTCGTCGTCCTCATGGACACCGACTACGTGGTGCCTACCGAAGTCAACCGGATTCGGGCGCGCGTTTCGAAGATGATGACGGCAAGCTCAGGCTCCGAAGAGGAGGTTCAAACCTGGGTCAACGTGTTTTCGGTATCCGACGAGGCGCCGACCGAGCCGGGCGTTCATGCACTGCCTGCCACCTTTGGAATTCTGCCCGACGATTCCGATCTCGATCGCGAGATCGTGATCGAGATCGAGGCGCTTGCCAGCAGCAGCGATCAAGTTCTCGTGTCGCGTCGAGTGAAGACGGGCTTCGTTCCGGGGGAGGTGCGCCTTGTCCGAATTCTTCTGTACCGGGCTTGTGCGGGAGTGAGCTGTTCGGTTGGAGAAACCTGTGGTTGCAGCGGCGCCCTGTCCTGCGCCGCCCCCTCCTGCATCGACGAGACGGTGCTCCCGGAAGATCTAGAGAGCATCGACGATCCGGGCGTCCTACCGCCCGACGCGGGCATCCCCATCCTGGATGGCGGGGTGCCCGATGGCAGCGTCCCCCCCGAGGATGCCGGCACGGATCCTGATGCTTCGGTGCCTGATGGCGGTGGGATCAACTGCGGAGCCCCGCTCACGATCTGCGGTCTCGACTGCGTGAATACCCAGGCAGATCCACGGTACTGCGGTGATTGCGAAACCGCATGTGCCATCGGGCACATCTGTGATGTGGGGAGTTGCATCGATCCAGGGGACTGCCGCACCAACGACAGTGGCTGCAGCGGATTCACCTATTGCGAAGAGAGCAGCGGGGAGTGCCTGCCCGGATGCACCGAGAGCGAACAATGCACGGGTGACAATGAGGTCTGCGATGCCGACGTCCACGATTGCATCTGCTCCCCGGGGCTCGAACGGTGCGAAGTAGGCTGCCTAGACACCCAAATGGACCCTAGCGCTTGCGGGGATTGCACAACGACGTGCCCGCTCGGCTATGTCTGCGAGGTGGGCATGTGCTCGAACCCCGGTGACTGTCGCACGAATGGCGTGGGATGCACTGGCTTCACCTATTGCGACGGCGCCACCGGCGATTGCTTGCGCGGCTGCGACCGCGACAACCAATGCACGGGTGAGAACGAGGTCTGCAACACGCTCACGCACGAATGCGTCTGCGCTTCCGGCTTCCACCAGTGCGGTAACGTCTGCGTTTCCAACCTAGACGTCAATTCCTGTGGCACCTCGTGCGTGCCCTGTCCTGCGCCGCCCAACTCGAGCCCTATCTGCGATCTCGTTGGCTGTGATTTCGTTTGTGACGAAACCTACGAGCTATGCGACCAGATGTGCTGCCCCACGAGTTGCCCGCCCGGACAAGCGCTCTACGACAGGACTTGTGCTCAAACGCATCTACAGACCGCGGACCCGCAGGGAAATGTGGGCGAGCACACATCGATTGCCCTCGACGCAACCGATTTGGCCCACATTAGCTACTACGCGAGGAGCGGAAAGAACCTCATGTACGCCGCCCAACAGGTGGGCAGCTTGTGGACCTCGCAGACACCGGATAGCCAAGGCGACGTGGGGCAGCATACCTCGGCGGCATTCGACTCGGCGGGTGTCCTGCGTGTTGCCTACTACGACGCGGGCGACAGGGACCTCATGCTAGCGACACGGCAAGGCGACGGGACTTGGAAGGTCGAAATCGTCGACGGCGTGGGCGACGTGGGCGAGTTCACATCGCTAGCCTTCGATGCCTTCGGCGATCCCCACATCAGCTACTACGACAAGGGCGACAAGGATCTCAGGTATGCCACGCGGACGGGCGGCGAGACTTGGGCAGTCGAAACGGTCGATAGCGAAGCTGACGTTGGCCGGTACACCTCGCTGGCCGTGGGTCCGTCGGGGGCCGTGCACATCAGCTACTACGACTCGAGCGGCCGGGATCTCAAGTACGTGACGGGACAAGGCGGGGGGCCCTGGGCGGCCGAAACCGTCTCGAGCGATGGCAACGTCGGGAAGTACACGTCCTTGGCGCTCGACGGAACGGGCGCGCCGCACATCAGCTACTACGGTGAGGACACCAAGGACTTGCTGTACGCAACGCAGCTCGCCGGCGGCTCATGGATGACGGAGACCGTCGAGAGCCAAGGCGACGTGGGCAAGTACACAGCCCTGGCTGTCGATGGGGCCGGTGCCGCTCGCCTCACCTATTTCGATGAGAGCGCTCGAGATCTGAAGTACGCGACCCAGCAGCCCGGCGCGTCCTGGGTGCTCCAAACTGTCGACAGCCTGGGTGACGTCGGCCGCTATAGCTCGATCGCCATCGACAGCCTGGGCCATGCCCACATCAGTTACTACGATTCGACCAACAGCAATCTCAAGTACGCCTTGATCGCCGCGCCAGAGTGAGACTCGAGTGCCTTGGCCGCGGAGCTGTGCGCGATGCCCGCCTCAGTCAGCGGTTAGCGCGTTGCACACTCTGAGTAGATCGTTGGCTGCAGTCGCGAGCTTCGATGCGGACAGGTTGGCCTCCGCGTCGTCGAGGTCCGCGTTGAGCTTGTCGGCGGACACGGAATCGAGGTCGTCGTCGGCAACGGCACGGTCAATCGCTGCACGGCTCTGAACGATCAGTACTTCAATCTGCCGAATGTCCTGCGCCGCAGAGGCTGGCGCGCTGTCGGCGATGGTAGCTGCGTTCCGGGCGCGCACGCCGGCCGCGCAGGTGGCGTCTCGGGCGAGCAGGTCATTGCGGATGGGTTTGTACCGCGAGATCCCGCCAATGATGTCGGCGACCTCGGGGTTGTCGGGATTGAGCGCCTTGCCGGAAACACGCCGTACCGGTGAGCTGGCGGTGTAGATCCCGCCGTCAGGCCCGATGCTCGTCACGGCGATCGACTCCTCGCTACCTACCGTGAACGAACGGAGGTTTCCGGTGACGCGATCCAGCAGGCCGACTCCGACCTGCAACATGACGGGTGTGCCGAGGACCGATTCCCCGCCGCCGACGCTGACGGCAATACCGTTGGCCGTGATCGTAGGGGTGAGTGCGTTGAACTCGATCTCCACGTCTGGGTCACCGCCGAAGGCGTCCAATGTAGCCGTCCAATCCAGGCGCGCGCTGTCGCCAAGATCGGTCAACTTGAAAACGTCGCGACGGGTGACCGCGTAGAGCTCGTGGTTGTCCGGGGACACCGCAATGGACGCGGCGATCAGCTCGCCGACGTTGTAGCGCCAAAGCTCTCTCAGTTCGGTGTCGAATGCGATGAGATTCCCGACGTTGTCAGACACGTAGACTCGGCTGCCGTCTTCACTGATTGAGGGGGTCGAACCGGTGCCACCCATGAACTCGGCTGAGTTGAGAATGCGGAATTCCAGCCCGCCGTCGCCGTCATCAGCCAACTCGAGTGAGTAGATCGCGCCGAATTCTGAAAGGCCGTCCATCGTGCCGTCGGCTTCATCGTCCGCGGTAGCCGCCACGACGATCAGGCCGGTGTTCGGATCGATGGCGAAAAAATTGGTGACGAGTGAGCCGCCTCCAAAAATGACGTCGATGATCACGGAGAAGAAGCTCAGCCCGCTCGGGGTCGTGCCAAACACCGCATCGGTGAGGGCGTTGCTGGCGGCGACTATGCTTGGCGGAATCGGAGGAACCTCGCTTACCGCGGGCGAACCTGGAATCTGTCCCATCGGCGCGACCTGCGCCCCGGTCAGCCTGTCGAAGGCGAGAATCTCTCCGTTCATCGTGAGACCGATCACCGAGTCAGTCTGGGGATGGTAGTTGAAGCCGAACGAGTGCGTGGTCGAGCGCTCATTGGGCACGACGGGAGGCAACATCAAGTCCGTTTTCTCTCGCCAGATCTCCGTCCCATCGGGTCTGAGCGCCATCGCCTCTGTGTAGGTCATGTGATAAATGATCTGTTTCCCCACGTTGTCCGGGTCGTTCAAGATCAGAATCGCGCCACTGCCGGCGTTACTGCCGTTGCCCTCGATCTCCCAATTGGTTCTACCGGTTTCGGCGTCGAGCGACACCAACGAAATATCGAATGCTGGCAACTGCGGAAACAACGGGCTGAAGTAGAGGTTGCCCTCATTGTCGAAGGTCGGCCCCTCCGGGATGAAGAAGTTGATCTCCGAGACCCAGTCGAGCTCCATCATCGGCGCAGTGGCAACCCAGACGTTATCGGTGTTGTTGGGGCCCGCGTGCATCGTGTGAAAGGCGTTGGGCTGCGGGATGACGTCGTATTCGTAGTCGCCCACGGTGCGAGCGCCGACCGGGGCCCAGCTCGTCACCTCATTGGGGACCCCCGGCGCATCGGACGGGCTGCTGGAGCTACATCCCGACGAGGCTAACGAGAGAATCGTGGCGATCAGGGTGAGCGGCTGTATGTGCTTGTTTTCTACGAAGAAGGTCATGCGAATTCCTCTGGGCGCTGATAGCAGATTCAGCGAGCTGAGCGAGCGACGCCCGCGGTCGAGACGCAGAGATCAAGCTCGAATTGCAGCGTTTGCTCCCAGGAAGTTCAGATGCATAATGGCGCCGACGACGGCATCCTAGCCGCCGCTCTCACCCCCACGGAGGTCCCATGTTCAAGCTCTCTCGTCTCGTTCTGATTGTTCCCGTTCTCCTGCTCAGCCTCAACGTCGCTTCCGCAAAAGATATCGACAAGGATGAGCTGCACGGCAAGGTGGAAACCATCAAGAAGGACTGGCAGGCGAAGGACGATACCTTCGAGGCGACCCTCAAGAAGGCGTATGCCTACGCGATTTTTCCTGAGGTTGGAAAGGGCGGCTTCATCGTCGGTGCTTCACACGGCGCCGGTGAGGTCTACCAAAAGGGCAAGCTCATTGGATACACGAAGATGACCCAGACGACTGTTGGTGCACAGGTCGGCGGCCAGACCTATGCCGAGGTCATTCTCTTCAAGAACAAGAAGGCGCTCGATCGCTTCAAGAAAGCCCGCTTCGAAGGAAGCGCTGCCGCAACGGCGATCGGCGGTAAGAAGGGTGCGGCCGCGGCGTCCAAGTACAAAGACGGCACCGCCATCATGGTCCTGCCGCTCAAGGGCGCGATGGCCGAAGCCGCGGGTGGCGGTCAGAAGTTCGCCTTCGAGCCGGTCGGCGAGTAGCGCGTCACGGTCCCGGGGTCGGTGGTTGATCACGCCGTCTTCGGGTCCGCTGCCCATGCATGCGCCACCGAGCATGTGCGCGGTAGATGGGGTCCCGAGCAGGGTCTCTGTGAGCATGGTCACGGTGACCCCTCGCACTTTCTCGGCGAATCGGTTCGCGAGATCGGTAGCTTCGGGCATGAACGCCTCCGGCGCAGCCGTTCCCTCGTCGAGCTCGGTTGCGGGGGCGCGCTTCCCGCCGGTGAAGAGCCTGCGTCCAAGCCGCAGGCGCAGCGTTCCCTCGAGCGAACGCATATAGAGAAGAATGAGCGATTGCTTCGCATGGTCCCGAACCGCCAGGGCACGTAGCCAGCGAATCGGCTGCCGTAGAAATGCGTAGAGGGCTCTTGCTAGGCGCGTGACCAGATGGGCCCCCGGCGCCCGTGGACTCATCATGAATCGAATGAAACCGGAACCTTCACCGTACCGTACGAGCTCGAGGTGGCTGTGGGCGTCGGTCTGCAGGATCGAGTTGATCGTTACCCCGGATGAAGAGTCTCGCCCGCGATCCGGTGTAATCACGCCGATCACCGATTCATTGTTGGTTCGAATCGAAGCCCCGAGGTGCTCCGACAGCTCGGGAAGGGCCGCGGGATCCTCTTTCATGCGTAGCAGGAGCGGGACTGTTCCCATCACACCTCCTGCAAGAACCACC
>CALLDH010000294.1 GCA_937998345.1 uncultured bacterium
GAAGGTGCTCGGCGCGATCTGGAGCAAGTTCTCCCTGGATGAATCCGAGGGCCATCGATCCCCGGTCTATGCTGCGACCGCCCCGGAGCTAGAGGGCGTGACCGGGCAGTACATCGCCGACTGCCGCGTCAGCGAGCTGAAACCCATCGCTCTGAAAGAAGCGCCCGCCAAGCGTCTCTGGGAGGTCAGCGAGGTGACCACGGGCGTCCGATTCCAGCAGGTCACATGAGCTCTGCGCCCAAAGTGTATCCCTATCGCTGGGTCATCCTCCTCGCCTTCATGCTGATTTCGGCGGTGGTCCAGATCCAATGGCTGGCGCATGCAGCCGTGGCTAGGCCCGCAGAAGTCTTTTACGAAGGACAGTTCGATCCCTCGTCCTTCTTCAACATCGATTTCTTAGCGATGGTCTACATGCTCGTGTACCTGGTCATGAGCTTTCCGGCCTCGTACATGATCGACACCTATGGCATCCGTGTCGGCATTTCGATCGGGGCCGTGCTCGCCGGAGTTGCTGGCTTGATGAAGGGACTGTTTGCAGACAGTTTCACCGTCGTAGTGGTCGCCCAGGTGGGGCTCGCGATCGCGCAACCGTTCATCCTCAATGCAGTGACAGCGGTTTCGGTGAGGTGGTTCCCCCTTCGGGAAAGAGGCATGGCCGCCGGGTTCTCCGCGCTCGCCCAGTACATCGGCATCGTCATCGCCATGCTCGTGACCCCCTTCATGGTGGGCTCCGATCCCGCAAAGCCCGGGTACGGAACCGGCTTCGAAAGCATGCTGCTCACCTACGGCTGGCTTACGTTTGCGGTGGCCGTCGTCGCCCTCGTGCTGCTCAGGGAAGAGCCGCCCACGCCTCCGTCTACGGAGACCATGCAAAGGCATTCCTTCACGGAGGGCGTGAGGCACATCCTCAAGCAACGGGACATGCAGATCACCTTGCTGCTGTTTCTCGTCGGCCTCGGAATCTTCAACGCGGTCAGCTCCATGACGGACTCGATTGCCGAAAACGCCGGCGTGCAAGATTCGGACGGCCTGATCGGCGGGCTCATGCTCATCGGGGGAATCCTGGGTGCCTTGATTCTACCGATCCTCTCCGACAAATTCCGCAAGAGGAAGGTCTTCCTCGTCATTTGCATCGCCGGGATGGTGCCGGGCATCTTTGGCCTGACGTTTGCCGGAGATCTCTCGACGGATCCCTCCACGGTCTACACGATTAGCCTCGTGTCATCTTTCGTTCTGGGCTTCTTCATCATGAGCGCAGGCCCGCTCGGGTTTCAGTACGCGGCTGAAGTCAGCCACCCCGCTCCGGAATCGACCTCGCAGGGGATGCTCCTCTGGGTCGGCCAGGTCACGGGGATGGTTTTCGTCGCTGGGATGAGCGTGGAAAGCAATCGCTATCTCCCCGCCTTCATGATCAGTTTTGCGGTGCTCTCGTTGTTCTCTCTCGCGGCCGTCCTGTTCCTGAGAGAGTCGCCGATGATCATCACGGAACGAGACCGAATGGAGGCATGAGGATGCGCAAGAGAAAGCCTACTCACTTCTTCGCGCTATTCTCCGTCTGCCTGCTCGCGGGTCAGCTCGCCCTGCCTTCCGGTGCCCAAGACGCCGCCCCGAGCGTCGACGCGCTGTTCGCCCGCTCTTTGAAAGCCATCAAGGCCGTGCACGATTACCAGGGCGAGTTCGTGAAGCGCGAGCTCATCGGCGACGAGCTCAAGACAGAGAAATTCTTTTTCAAGTTCGCCCGGCCCTTCAAGGTGTACCTGAGGTACATCGACCCGCATCCAGGTCAGGAAGTTCTGTACATTCGCGGTCAGAACAAGAACCGGATCAAGGCGCACAAAGGGTCGTTTCCCGACATCACCGTCAACCTCGGCGTGTACGGCCGCCAGGCCATGAAGGACAGTCATCAGCCGATCACGACGTTTGGCCTGCAGCTGCAAATCGAGATCATGGGGCAGATCTATCGCAAAGCCGCAGCGCGAGGAGACGCGAACTACACCGTATCCGACGGCGGCATCTTTCTAGGCGAGCCGGTCTGGAAGGTCGAAGCGCACTTGCCGAGCACCGGCGACACGGTGAAGGTCATAGAGAACGAGGACGGAAACCTCTGGGCGTTCGCCAAACGCGTGGGCCAAACCATGTACGTCATCCTTCACTACAACGAAGATATCGACTCTCCGAAGGACATCGACGAAGGCGATGAGGTGTTCGTGCCACACCACTACGGCAGCCGTCTGCAGTATCTGATCGGAAAGAAGACGCTGATGCCGCTCCAAGAGACCTCCTGGGATCACCGAGGCCGCGTCTATGAATCGTACGACTACACGGTTTTGGATCTGAGCCCCGGCCTGACGGCCAAAGACTTCGACCCGGACAACGAAGCCTACGACTTCTAGAGCTGTTGGCGCGGCAGTTCCCCGATGGGGTCGGCGCCTTCTCCCTTGCCCGCCCAGGACTGCTCCTCTTCGAGGAACTGAAGCGGGTCCATCTCCGGCTTCACTTTCTCGTAGATGGTCGGAAACGTGCCGTTCGCCGCATACCTCGCCCGCATCTCGCGCCAGAGGGTATGGTCGAACATCTCCGTGAACTCCGTCTCAGTACTGAAGACGTCGCAGTAGGTGTGCAGAAACCCTCCGAGCGACCGCGCCTTTTGCTCGAGCTCGCGAACCCTGGTCACGGCGGGAAACTGCTCATCCCCTTCTCTCACACGCTGCGGAAATCCGTAGATTCCGATGTCGAGAAAGGCCGTGGTTTCGGCCGTCCCCGAATAGGCCCTGCCGCGATTGCCGGGGAGACGCACGAGGCCGCCGTGGTCGATGACCTTGCACGGATACGCGAGCAGCGGATAGATCTCGAACGCGTCGTGCACGTGCCGGACCATCTCGGCGAAGTGCTCCGCCGGGAAGGCGTACTCCTGCCAGACCTGCCTACGAATCGTATTCTCTCGCTCCGCCTCGGGCCGTGTACCCTTGAGGAAGGTCGTATTGGGCGGCAGCATCCACCCCATCGTGTACCGAAACCATGGCTCATTTGCCGTCGGGAGAATTTGCGCGAGGCACATGCACATGCTGCGATCGTGGCGCATCAGGTAGTCGTACATGGGCACCAGCTCTTCATGGCGCCGGCTCTCCCCGAGTTCGAGCATGCCTTCGACATGCTTGTAAAAGAGAGGCTTGTAGTAACGGCTGACCGCGTTGACCGGAAGCTTGCCCGCCCGCACCTCATCCTGCGTCGCCAGATGCCCCTCTAGGATGACCGCGCGGTCCTTGCCGAAGATGAGGGTCTCGACGAAGTGCGGTGGATCCTCATCGATGACCAGGCGGCGATATTCTTCCGCATAGGCGTCGAGCGAGTAGAACGGACGGTACACCAGCCGAACGTGGGAGGGAGCGGGAATCACGCGCATCTCGAGCGCGACGAGGAGCCCTAGCGTCCCGTGGCTCCAAGGGAGCGCCCTGAAGAGGTCCGCGTGCTCGTTATCCGCGGTGGCCCGCACCAACTCGCCGTCAGCCGTCACGATCTCGTACGCCGTCACCGTATCGTGCACGAGCCCGCACACGTGGGAATGAGTCGTCATGCCGAGCGCCATCACGAGGCCTCCGAGGGTTGCGTCCTTCATCTCGATCGTAGCCTCGAGCTGAAGTCCCACCTGATCGAGGTGCTCGGCGACGTCTCCCACCGTGGCAAACGGCTCGAGCCTCACGACCCCCCGGCCTCCGTCTACCGCGAGGATCGCGGTGAGATCGTTCATACGAACGGTTTGGGCGCGCGACTTGTCGGCAACACGGGTATTGAGCGAAGCGGCACCCTTGCGATCGGTTCGCAGCGGCTTCTGCGCCCAGGCTTCACCGCGCTTTCGCGCCGCGGCGTAGCGCTTCACATCGGACATCACCCGGGCAACACGCACTCCGTGCTCGTCCGGCTCGCTCTGCTTGGTGACGAGTTGCTTTGCCTTGTCGACCGCAGTGGCCAGCGTACTCAACGGAAGAGCAACGCCGATGATGACCAGCTCGCGATGCTCGTCGGCCCAGCGCCGTGCCGCATCAATTGTGCGCTTCAAGTTCATGGCAGCCGTCCCGACTCCTACAGCCTCGCGCTCATTGCGAACGACACTCGCATTCAACTCAGCGACCGCCGGCCGAGCGCAACCGCGCCCGGTCCGGCAATCTGAGTTCGCGACAGAGCGTCAAAGAGGGCGGACGTTCTCAGCGCGTGGCCCCTTGGGACCCTGTCCTTCGTCGAATGAGACCCGCTGTCCTTCGCGCAAGTCCTCGAAGCGCACGCCTTCGACATTCGACATGTGGAAAAAGATGTCGTTGCCGGGAGAGGTTTCGATGAAGCCGAAGCCCCGATCCGTGAGACGCTTAATTGTACCTTCAGCCATTTTGTATTCGTTCCTACCCGACCTAGTCGGGGCCCCGGTAGCTCGCAGCCACCGTGGCGGCGAGGGTGGAAATCACCCCGGGAATTGCTTCCTAGCCCATATCGTGTCCTTTGTCTGCGGATCGCCGAGCTGGAAGCCGGCGGGGAGCCTGATGGACCTACCAAATGGCCCCGAACGGGCGAATATCTGCACAGAAACGGCTTACCGCGGCCGGCAAATGACGCCGCGAGACGCCAGATGGGAATCTGAGGATGGTCCGCTACTCCACGTTGCGCTCGATGAACTCGAGCAGAGGCGCGATCACGTTGTTGGCCTCGTCGTGCTCGGCCGCGACGATATCCACGTGCGCGTATCCTTCCGTGATGAAGACCTCGAATCCGCCGGCGGCATCGCCGAAGGTTGGAAACGCAGCGCTCGGCTGCTCACGATCGACAACTCGCGGCGTAGCACCATCGCAGCTCGGCGCGCTGCAGGCTGCAAGTGAGTCCGCATAACCGAGCATCTGTCCTGGCACCGGGACCAATCCGTTGCTCCCACCGAAGGCGATCACGGGTATGTTCACGTTGCTCGCCTGGGTGATGTTTTCGATGTCGGTGCGGCCGCGTCCCTGAGGCGGAGGAGCAGAAAGCGGCGTGGTGTCGAGACCCAAGCCCGAGACGACCCTAAGCCCGGAGCTCGGGTAGTACCAATCCGAAAAATTGGTGTGCCCCTGGTAGAACGAGGGCATCATGTGTCCTTCGAGATCCGTGGTTTCCACCTCGGTGCCCCAAATGCCAGCTTCGGCAAGTTCCGTGGGTGCCGGGCCATTGTCGGTCAAGACGCTGGCTGGCATCTCGTCCCCGTAATTCAGCCAGGTACGCACGCCCTCTACGGTTGAACCGATCGTACCAAGCGACGTCGCCACAAAGCTCGCAAGCGCCGCTGCCGCACCGTCGTCATCCAAGAACAAACCGATCAATGCAACGGAAGTGGCAGGCTCGGTCCCCAGCAACACCGTAAGTGCTTCCAGTTCAGGCACCTTCTCCACCGCGTTGTTGCCTTCAACGCCGTTCTGATCGGCCTGCAGGATCGAAATCCCGTTGTCGCCGTTGAGGTCACCCTCGAGTGCGGCGACCTCCGACACCGCCAAGAGCTGAGGCGTCAATAGACCCGCAACCACGGAGTACGCGTCCACCGGTTCGGTGCACGACGTGTTCTCAAACGCACCGCAGTCGTCCTGCTGGGTTGCCACCGTGCAAGCCGTCTGTCCATCGATGCAGCGAGGCTCTTGACTGCTCACGGCCCCGTACAGCCCACCATCAAAACGCGCTTCAATCCGGTCGAGCTGGTCTTCGCTTGGCGCTTCAGTCGGCAGGCTTCCTCCGCCACCTTCGAGCAAGACCAAGCCACGAAGTTTCTCATAGCCGGGTTTAGGGTCAACGCCTTCTAGATTGAAGTCCGTTGCTGCGTAGCGCGCCGTGAAGCCCGTTCCGGCGGAGTGGCCGCCGAGGAATACATTGGCGTTGCGCGCGGCGCTTCGAGCTGCCTCCACCACAGCATCGATGTCCTGCGAGTGCACGAGCGTGGTCCACTGGGCCATGAACGCAAGGTCTTCCCCGGTGTTGTAGAAGATCGCGCGGCGGTCGAGCTCGGAGGCCAGTGTCGGGTGCATCTCGAGCCCGAGCTCCTCACCGAACAGGAAGTCGAGACCGATTGAGGGATCCTGTTCTTGCTCGGCAAGGTCCAACCCCGCCGTATCCTCCAGTTGGTTCGATCGCCGATCGACCGCCCAGACTTCGACCACTACGGATCCCTCGCTCTTGGCGTGTCGCATCAGGCTCTCCGCGAGCACCGCGAACGTCGAAGCTCCTCCCTCAAAGCCCGGCACCAGCACCAGGATCGCATCGGGCTGACTACCGGCCTGGTCGGACAAGTAGTAGCGCGTGTAGCGCCCGTTGTTGAGATCGAAATTAGCGCTGCCAAACTGTTCGACGAGCTTTGGGTTGGTCACCGTCACTCCTGGGCTCCCAGGCGTATGGGCGGGCTTTGCTGCACTCGGAAGATCCACGGTCTCCAGCTCAAACGACGAACCCACTGGGTCACCGCCGGCACCCCCATCCCCACCGCTCTCACCACCGTTCGCGCAGGCGGTAAGAAACAAGAACGGCAAGGCAATCGCAAGAACATGAGCGTTGGCGATCGATGGCATCGTGTTCACTCCGGGCGACTGAAGGCCGAGGCAAGAGTGTCGCACAGCTCGGTGGGGAGCGGAAGTCGATCCGTTCGGAGCTCGTCAGCTCATAGAAAAGGATCTCACCGACGCTACTGGCCTCCTAGAACCTTCTCCATCCGCTGAAACACGTCGTCGATCACCTTCGCTTGCGGCAACAGGGTGATGCGGAAATAGTTTCGGTAATCCACATTGAAGCTGGAGCCTGGCGCCACGAGCACATGCTGCGTTTGCAGCAATTCCATCGCGAACTCCTGGTCGTCGAACCCGGGCAGCTTGTCCGTGTTGGCTCCGACGAAGGCATACATCGAACCACCGGGCACAATCAGGTTCAGGTAGTCGCTGGCTTCAACGCCCCTGATCACGGCTTGGCGAGACTCGTACAAGCGCCCGCCCGGACGAATCAGCTTGTTCAGGCTCTGGTAACCGCCCAGTGCCGTCTGCACGCCCCACTGTCCGGGCACGTTGCTGCAGAGGCGCAGCGACGCGAGGAGATCGAGGCCTTGCAGATAATCCGCAGCAAGCTCGTTGGTGCCGCTGAATGCCACCCAGCCGACACGGAAACCACAGGCACGGTAGACCTTGGACAAGCCGCTGAACGTGCCGCACAGGGCGTGCTTCACCAGCGGCGCTACCGGAATGAACTCGGCGTCGTCATACACCATGCTGTCGTAGATTTCGTCGCTGAATACGACGAGGTTGTGCTGTTCGGCGAGTGCGACCATGCCCTCGAGCACCTCCCGGCTGTACACGGCGCCGGTAGGATTGTTCGGGTTGATGATGACGATCGCGCGGGTTCGGTCCGTAATCAGGCTGGCCAGCGCATCGAGGTCAGGCTGAAACTGCTTCTCGGGCGGGCATGGGTAATGCACCGGCGTGCCACCGTTCAGTCTTACCGAAGCGGTCCACAGCGGATAGTCGGGGCTCGGAATCAGCACCTCGTCGCCGTCGTTGAGCAGTGCGCGCAACGTCAGGTCAATCAGCTCGCTGACACCGTTGCCCATGAATACATGCTCGGCAGTCACGTTCATGACCCCACGTTCCTGATGCTGCATCACCACCGCTTCCCGTGCCGGGAATATCCCTTTCTGGTGGCAGTATGCCTCACTGCTGGGCAGGTTCTCGATCATGGCCATGCGCATGGTCTCAGGCGTGCGGAAGCCGAACAGACCCGGGTTTCCGATATTCATCGAGATGATTTCGTACCCCTGGCGCTCCATCTCGTGCGCGCGCTGCGCGAGCTGCCCACGTATCTCGTAGCGAACACCGCGCAGGTTGTCGCTGGTCTTGATTTCAGTGGTCATCGATTGGCCCCAGCCTGGTCCGAGCCGAGCGAACGGGCAAGAGGGGCGAACTTTCCCGCTCGTCGGTTGCGCGACGTCGGCGATCGAGAGCTCGCCGCAGACCCAGTCCCGACTCTCGAGCGCTTGGTCGAGCGCGTCGTAGATGGCCATATCGCCCTCTCGCGCTATGCCTCCGTATGCTCGTCTATCAGTACCCGAAGTGTGGCACCTGCCGAAAGGCTGTGAAGTTCCTCGACGCTACGGGTGTGGAATACAAGATGAAGAACATCGTGCAGAGCCCGCCATCGAAGGCCACGATCAGGAAAGCCTACAAGCTCTCCGGATTGCCCATCAACAAGCTCTTCAACACATCCGGCCAAAGCTATCGAAACGGCGGATTCAAAGAGAAGCTCAAGACCATGAGCGACGACCAAGCGCTCAGCGCGCTGGCCGCGGACGGCAAGTTGATCAAGCGCCCGCTCGTGCTTGGCGACGGGTTTGCGCTCATCGGCTTTCGCGAGGACGAGTGGCGAAAGGCGTTGGGGGTCTAATAAGCTCGTACGGCAGCCATTCATCGCCGTGCAACTCGAGCAGCAGATCGGCGACCCGCTGCGTGGGCCCCGGTGGTGTGATGCTCGGCTCCGGGTGACGCTGCTCGAGCGTTTCGATGATGA
>CALLDH010000295.1 GCA_937998345.1 uncultured bacterium
ACGCCTGATGAACGTCTTGCTTGGTCGACGAACGGTCAACCGTGCTATGCCTTCGCGGATGAGTGTGTTTTTGCAGGCTTGTCGGCGGGAGCCGACTTCTCATACGCCGATTTGGATTATGCGGCAGGCGGGGCGGTATCAGCCTGAGTACCGGGCGCTTCGTGAGCGGGTGAGCTTCATCGAGCTTTGTAAGACGCCGGAGCTTGCTTGTGAGGTGACGGTTCGGGCGGTCGATCAGCTCGGGGTGGATGCGGGGATTATCTTTGCCGACATCTTGTTGATCCTCGAGCCACTCAAGATCGGGTTTGAGTTCACCGATGATCACGGGCCGAAGATTTTGAATCCGATTCGCACTGCCGCGCAGGTCGACGAGATTCCGGAGCGGATCGATGCGTCGGGCTCGCTCTCCTATGTGATGGATGCGATCCGCACCACGTGTCCGGAGCTGAAGGTGCCGCTGATCGGATTCGCGGGCGCTCCATTTACGCTCGCGTCCTATGCGATCGAAGGCGGTGGCTCGAAGAACTACTACGAGGCCAAGAAGCTCATGTATGGCGACGAGGGTCTGTGGAACGCGTTCATGGCGCGGCTTTCGAACGCCATCGCCGACTATCTCATCGCACAGATCGATGCCGGTGCGCAGGCCGTTCAGCTTTTCGACAGCTGGGTCGGTTGCTTGTCGCCCTCGGACTACCGCCGCTACGTGATGCCGCACACCAAGGCGATCTTCGACAAGCTCCCCAAGGGCACGCCGGCGATCCACTTCGGCACCGGAAACCCAGAGCTCTATCCCGCGATGAAAGAGGCCGGTGGCGACGTGATCGGCATCGACTGGCGCATCTCCATCGACGAGGCCTGGTCCGTGCTTGGCAACGACGTTGCCTTGCAGGGCAACATGGATCCTGCAGCGCTCCTCGCCTCGACCGACGTCATGCGCGCTCGCGCCTCCGAGGTGCTCGACAGCGCCGGAGGCCGCCCCGGGCACATCTTCAATCTAGGCCACGGAATCATGCCGCAGGCCACGCCCGCGCAGGCGCGGGCCCTGGTCGACCACGTGCACGAAGCCAGCCATCGCAGCGTCTGAAGGACGCGCGCAGTCAACTAGTCTTTTCGCACGCCGATGAAGTGGAAGGTGAGCGCGAACGTGCCCGCCAGCTGTTGACCGCTGACCCATGAAGTTTGCCGGCCAGTTGCAGTGTCGCCTCTCACCGACAGGCCGATGTAGGACCAATCGAAGTTCGCGGCGAACGACATCCAACGAACGATCGGGATGCGAAGCCCTACGCCAAACGTGGTGTCGACCCCGCCACTGTCGAAGTTCATAATCCCCCACGGGTTGCCGCTGAACATCTTGGCGAAACCAATATCCACGCGGAACATGATGTGCACGTATGGGATGCGGATGGTGGGCTGGAACTCGAGGCCCGTCTTCATCAGCTTGTACGTGTTGTAGTCGGCCTGCCGGTAGTACCAACCCAAGAAGAACCCTCCACCGAAGCCGGTGCCAAGTGAGAAGCCCCACTGCGGTCCTCTCTCCTTGGGCGCGCCCCCGGGTCCTGCTGTTCCCAAGCTGAGTGCTCCGAACTGATCGGGATCGTAGGACGAAATACCTGCGACGCCTTCGATCCACAGCCAGCCTTTGACCTTCTTGTAGTAGGGGCTCCGCTTCTCTTCGGGAGGATCGGCCGGCGCTTGCTCCGCAGGCGCTGGTTCCGCGGGTGCCGGTGCCGACTCTGCCGCAGCCTCCGATGGCGCGCCGCCCTCTTCCTGCGCGAGCGCGGTCGAAGCCGACAACAAGATGGCGGTCATGAAAAACGCGATGTACTTCATCAGCTCTCTCCCCATGTTGGTTCCGTCCGGTCCGCCGCGACGCGGTATGAGCCTTTCAGCCAGTTTCCGACGTCGACCAGTTTGTAACGTGCCGAGCAGAACGGGAAGTTCCTGGTGCGTTTGGAAAGCTCCTTCTTGCAAATCGGGCAGCGTCCGGCTTTCATCGGGGCGACGATAGCACAGGAGAAGCAAGTGTCGTGAAGCCAGGTCCACCACGGGAGGCATTCGAGCAGCTGCGCAAAATTTTCGGCTCGGCCTCGGGGTTCGAGGCCATGGTGTCGGGCAACCGCGTGACCTTGCTCCACGACGGCGAGCAGGCGTTCCCTGCGATGCTTGAAGCCATTGCCAAGGCGAACCGTGAGATCCTCCTCGAGATGTACTGGTTCGCCTCGGACCAGGTAGGTCGCCAGTTCGCCGATGCCCTGGTTGCCAAGGCAGAAGCCGGCGCGAAAGTGCGTGTGATTTACGATGCGGTCGGAAGTATTCAGAGCGATCGCCGGATGTTCGCCCGCTTGCGCGACGCAGGTTGCGAGGTCCTGGAGTACAACCCAATTGCCCCGTGGCGTGCGCGCTTTCGCATTGGTGTCGTGAACAATCGTGACCATCGCAAGTTGCTGATCGTCGATCGGCGAGTGGGCTTCACCGGTGGCGTGAACCTAGGTGACGAGTGGGCTCCCGAGGGCGCTGGTGGGGCGGGTTGGCGAGACGACACGGTGCGGATCGAGGGGCCGGCCGTCGAGCAGATGTGTGACATCTTCGACTATGGTTGGCTGGGCATCGTCGAGCCGCAGACCGTAGTGCGACCTCGACTTCAGCCCCCCGTCGATAGCGGAGATGGTCAAGGCAGCCGGGTCCGCGTCTTGGCGAATCACTATTCCCGCGAGCGTCGCGCGATCCGGCAGGCCTATCTCCGCCAGATCGAGAGCGCCCAACGGTCGGTCTGTATCACCAACAGCTATTTTGTCCCAGATGGGCAGATCCGCCGCGTGCTTGGGCGGGCGGTCAACCGCGGCGCCGAGGTTCGCGTGATTGTCCCGGGCAAGAGCGACGTCCCCGTGGTGCGGCACGCAGCGCGCAAGCTCCACGGTCGACTGCTTGAAGCGGGGATCCAGCTCTACGAGTGGCAGGGCTCGATCCTGCACTCCAAGACCGCGGTCATCGACGGACGTTGGTGCACGGTGGGTACGTACAACCTGGACGCCCGGTCCCTGCGTTTCAATCTCGAGGTCGTTGCGGCAGTCGAAGATGGAGCAATTGCGGGCGCCATGGAAGACCGCTTCAACGAAGACCTCGAGCACACCAGACCGGTCTCTTTGGAGGAGTGGAGGCGTCGCCCCCTGCACGTGCGGATGCTAGACGAATTCTTCTACCGTTTTCACCGGCTGCTGTAACGTGGATCGAAAGCCTCAACACACGTACCTAGACCCGCTCGACGCGGTTTGGCTAACCGTCGCCAACCGAATCGGCTTCCGAGTCGAACGCTCCCCGGAGGTGTTCGCATCCACGGACGGGAAGGGCGTCATGACCATCGGCGCCCCGAGCACCCTCGACCCCGACGACTGTCTGGCGCAGATGATCCTTCACGAGCTGTGTCACTCGTTGATCGAAGGGCAGGGGAGTCTCGGCGTGCCGGATTTCGGCCTCGATAACGAGAGCGAGCGGGATCTGGTGCGAGAGCATGCGTGCTTGCGGTTGCAGGCATGTCTGACCGACAAGCATGGGCTACGGCAGGCACTCGCCCCGACGACTGATTTTCGGAGCTACTACGACGACCTTCCCAAGGACCCGCTTGCACATGAAGGCGACCCTGCCACCGAGGCCGCGAAGCTAGGGGCGGCCCGATCGGAGGAGAGGCCATGGGCGCCGCACCTCCGAGAGGGGTTGGAGGCGACGGCGAAAATCCTCGAGGTCGCCCGCCGGTTCGAAGCTGCCGACCCAGACGCCCCAAACCCGCCTATCTGGTCCAAATTGAAGCAATAATT
>CALLDH010000296.1 GCA_937998345.1 uncultured bacterium
AGTAGCCCGATGCAAATGATCGCGAAGCCGAGGGCGCCGGTGTAGCACCAGGCCATGACACCAGCGCGTTCGTCGGGGCGGAGAAGGGAGTTGAAACGGAGCGGCCGCCAATACCATCCCCGTGGTAGCTCTCCTCGCGGACCCAGCACTCGAAAGAGGCGCACGTGATAGACGAAACCCGTCGGAACCCCCAGGACGAAACCCGCCAGGGCGACCCAAATGCCGCCGTAGTAGAGGGTCTCCCACGGAGCGAACCAGGCCCCGCTCAGTAAGCACATGAGCGCAGTGATCGCCGCAACGATCGCGAGCTCACGCATGGCCCACGCTCCGAGTTGTCCTCACGGCGCCGCCTCTCCTGCGGACCTGGCACAAAGCTCGATGTTGCGCACGTTGTCCTCGTCGTACGGGTCGAGCGCCACAGCCCGCTCGAACGCACGGCACGCGGTGACCGTATCCCCAATTTCGTAGGCCACGATGCCGAGCACCCTTTGGTTGTGCGTGGTCTGGGCCTGAAGGCGAACGGCCGCCTCGGCCATGCGGAGCGCTTCTTCGTGAGAGCCGCCCTTGAGATAGAGCAACGCCAAGTTGGCGTAGGCCATGTGTGCCTCGGGTACGGACGCAGCGCGCTGCATCGTCTCAATTGCGGCTTCGAGCTTGCCCTCGTCGGCCAGCAGCAGCCCTTGCCGGTGAAGGAGGCGCCAATCTCCCGGCGAATGCTCTAGTCCGCGGCGCGTGTAGGCCCAGGCCAGCTCGCGGTCCCCGCGGTTCGCCGCCACGGACGCAAGCTCGTTCCACGCATCGGCATTGCCCGGATCGACTTGCGCGGCGTTCTCGAAGAGCCGCTCGGTGCTCGACCACGTCGGCGTCTGCACGATCGTCCAGCCGCAACCAAGGACGATGATGGCTGCACCAATGGGCCATGAAAGAGCGCGCGGGAGCTTCATCAGAACCGCGGCCAACGCCAAGAGCAGGCCAAAGCTCGGCAAGAAAAGGTATCGATCTGCGGCGTAGTTCTGAACGGGCACGAGCAGATGGCTCACGGGCGCCAAGAAGACGAGCCACCACGCCAGGCCGAAGGTCACAGCTCCGCGCCTCGGTCGGGCGAATAAGGCCCACACGACCGCCACCGCACCAAGCGCAGCAGCCAACGCGCCGGGTAACCACCGACCGAGGCCTACGTCGCCAGGTTGGATCGCGTACTCGACTGAGTAGGGCCCGCCGTACGCCATCAGCTCGAGGTACTGGGTGTGGGTCTGAAAGAAGAGCAGGAGCGTATCGGCAAACCCATCTCCATGGTACGGCGCGATCATGCCCATGGAACGGCCCACCCATACGATCGGAAGGAAAACCAGCAGTCCGCATGCCGCATACGTCGCGACAAACGCCAGCTGGCGCCGACGGTCGACTGAGGAGCCGAGCCAGAGCACGATGAGCACTAGCGCGCCGGCGCCTGCAATGGCGAGGGCTTTGGCGGCCACTGCCAAGATGAAAAGCACGCAGGCCGCGAGCGCACGCTTCCACCCGCCGCGGCGAAGGTGCGAGGTCGCGATCAACAGGGAGGACGAGAGCAGGAACGCGCCGAGCACCCCTTTCCGCTCGGAAAGCCAGGCCACCGTCTCGACGTGAACCGGGTGGGTCGCAAACAAGAGACCGGTGAGCCAAGCAAGCGGCCGGCTTCCAAATAGCGCGACGACCAACGAAGCCAACACCGCGCAGACGCCAGCGTAGAGCAGAACTTGCGTGAGATGGTGACCGCCGACCCAGTCTCCATGAACCGCGAAGTCGAGCATCACGGATAGGTCGCGCACCGGGAGGTACTCCGCCCCAAGCCGGTAGCGCTGCTCCGGCGAGAAATCGCTCAAGACTCGCCAAACCGACGCCGTACTCAGTTCGTGGAGCAGGCGGTTGTCGCGGATGAGCCAGGGGTCGTCATGCAGGACGAAGCCGTACGTCGCGGTACGCAGGTACAACGCGAAGCCGACCAACCCGACCCAGGCCGGGTGAATTCGCTCGAACAACGTTGCAAGACGGTCCGTCATCCCCATCGCACCTGCTCATGCAGATTAGTCGGTGCGCCCTCGTGCGCGCCAAATTCAGCGGGACTGGCCCCTCGCACCGGGCGTCGCAATTAACCCCTTCAAAAAGGGGACTGTCCCCTTTTTAGCGGCAGTCGGCGTATGTGAGGGTTTGCCAATTGCGTAGGTCGTCTCGGTCTTGGTCTCTGGCGTAGACAGGGGGGCTTCCGATTGGGGCTTCGACGGTAAGCCTCTGGCCGCCTTGAACCGGCTTGCCGGTCCAGACGTCGTACCAACTTCCCGCGGGGAAGTAGACCGAGCGGGACCTCGCGCCGTCCTCGGTGACCGGCGCCACGAGGAGCTTCGTGCCGATCATGAACTGGTCGCTGATGTCCCAGGTCTCGGGGTCATTGGGGAAGACCAGCATGAGATGGCGCAGGATCGGCGCGCCGCTCATCTCCGCCTCGGCCGCCAGCATCATGAAGTCATTCATCAACGCGCAATGTACGAAGGCGAACTGGCGGAAGTGGCTCGTGGTGCCCTCGTCCGTATTCCAGCGCCAGTTGTTTACTTTGTCGGCTCCGTCGTGGGTGCGCATGATGGGCGTGAACGCGCCGAGCTCGGTCCATCGCTGGAACAACTCCTTGGTGCTGGGCCCGTCGCCAAGAGAGAAGCCGGCGATGTCGTGCGTGACGAATGGCTGGCCCGCCAGGCCGAGATTCAACATGGCAGGCACCACGGTGGACAGCCCATCGAGCTCATCCCAGTTGGTCTGCTGGTCGCCCACCCAGTGAATTTGCGCGACGCCTTGCACGTTGGTGAACCCCGAGCGCGCAAACATGACCCAGTCATCCCCTCGAGCGGCATCCAGCGCCTCGCGATTGGCACGCTGCCAATCGACGGGGAAGGTATTGCGACGCTCAACCCAATTGCTGCCGTCCTCAGGCGCGGCGTTTGGGGGGAGCCACTCGCCAAAGTCTACCATCCAGCCATCCACGTCGTAGGCACGCACGATTTCTTTGAGTGACTCGCTGAGAAAATCGACCGTTGCCGGATTTGAAAAGTCGGGATGCGCGTCGGACTGCGGGACGTTGGGGACCAACAGATCGATCAAGGTATTGCCCATCGGGTCTTTCAGAAGGAGCCCCATGTCGTCCATCGAGTCGAAGCGCTCCCTAAACCGTGCCGGGCCATCCGCTTCCTGCACGCTGTCCGGATTGACGATGAATGGATTGACGTAGACCAGGAACTTGTAGCCGTCGTCGTGCAAACCGGAGACCATCTCGTCGAAGTCTGGATACAGGGCCTCGTCCGGCTCCCAGACGTATTGAACCCCGAATCCCCCATCGAGATTCATGCGAGTGCCGCCCCAGTCCTGTACCCAAAACGCGGCCACGGGGATATTGGCGTCCCGTAGAGCGGCCACCTCACCGAGCACGTTCTCCCGCCCCCCTTGTCCGGCCATCCACAAGTTGTACGCCCATGCGGGAGGCTGCGTTGGTCGGCCGACCAGGTCACCGAGTTGCCGAATCACATCCAGACTCGTGGGCCCATGGAAGACCCGCCACTGGACAGGAGCCCCACTGATGACCTCGATCCATGCGATCGTCTCATCGCTTGCGCACAGGTCCACATCGACGCGGCGCGAGGTGTCGAAAAGCGCACCGAAGCCCCGCGCGTCGATGTAGTACGGCATCGGAAAGTACGTGGTGTGCTCGTCGCCAACCGAAATGCCTGGACTCCCGTCACGTCCGTCGCCTTGCTCGTTGACGACGAGCGAGAATGCCTCGCCGCGCTGGTTGGTGGCGTTGTACTGCTCGCCAAATCCGTGAAACGTTCCCGCTTCGTCGCAGCGGATGCCGACAGCGATCGAGTCGGCCGCAGGGCCAGCCAGCTCGAGTCGAAACTCACTAGCGTCATTGTCGATGGCAAAAGCTGTCAGTGTCGCGGTGCGAGAACCGTCCGCGTTCGCATACAGCACCGTCGCACTCGGGCCTTCGTTCACGACCGACTGCACCCGCAGCGGGTCAGCGACCTCTTCGCTGCGCTCAAACGAGACGGTGCCGATCCCGACCGGAGTCTCCATGAAGTTGCGGGCGACCGGCCCCGTGCCCGCGAGCGCGAACAGGACTTCGCCATGGGCGATTACTTCGACCGTCCCGTCGTCTCCGGCAACAATCTGGACGTCAGAAGAACTCCTACTACAGGCCGCGACGCCCATCGCCAGCAAGAACCCGAAACCCGCAAGCCAAATCCGCACCATCTCGCCCATCCTATCTAAGTTACAGCCCGATAGTTCGGGGATTTGCGCCGCGTGGCAAGCGGACGGACGGGACACTCAAGGAAGCGAGGAAATTCGGATCCGCCCCCACTTGGCCTCCCCGATGCTTCCTACGTAGAGCCAGTCACCAGCCTGTTCTGCGCTGGTGGACATCGAGAAGTCAACCCCGTCCGCATCCTGGAGGTTGTGGACGACCTTGCCGCTGGCATCGAGGCCCAAGACGACCGGGTGCCGACGCGGTTTGGGCTTGAGAGTGGAGGGGAGTCGGTACAGCAGCTTTCGCAACCATGGCTTGGGCCCAGCGCTATCGAGGGTCTCGTTGCGAGGCGCGAAAAGGGCCAACCAGAAGATCCCATTCTGCCCAGTCGAGATACCGTCGGGGAACCCGGGAAGGTTGTCGATCAACACCTCGACTTCTCCCTTCCGCGGGCCGCGAACGTACACCCGCTTGACGCGATAGCGCGTCGTCTCGTTGACCAGGACATAGGTCTCATCCGGAGAAACCGCGATGCCGTTGGCGAAGAAGAGCTCATCGAGAACGACCGAGCACTCGCCGGTATTGATATCGTATTTGAGCAACCGGCCGTTGGGTGCACTTTCGAGTACGTCGCTCATCCACTGTTGGTAGTTCCATTTGTACGAAGCGTCGGAGAACCAGGCGACGTTCTGCGAATCGACATCCACATCGTCGGTGAGCCTGGTCGGGTGATAGCCCGCCTCGGTGCACAAGACCTCGATCGAGCCGTTCGGGTCGATGGAAAGCAGCCCCTTGACCGGATCGGCGACGATCAAGTTACCGTTGTCGTCGAAATCCAATCCAATTGGCCGCCCGCCGGTGTCCGCAAATACCTCGGGATCGGAACCGTCCGCAGCGTACCGAAGGACCTGTCCCTCCTCCACGCCCACGTAGATGCGTCCCTCCGCGTCAACCGCGACGTCCTCAGGAGCGTGGGTGTTGGGGGTCGCGAAAAGCTCCATCCCCTGTAGCACACGGTTCTCGGCGAAGTCCCCGTCGAGCCCCGGCGCCGGATGCGGCTCCCAGGCGATGGGGTCAATCGGCACGGGCCAGAGGAAGAGATAGAGAACGAGGACGAGCAGGACGCTGCTCAGCCAACCAACGACCTTCTTTGCAATAGTCATCCTTCCCAGAACCAGCGAAGGCGCTGCACATGCGCGGCAGCCGCATCGAGCTCGGCGACGAAGGCCGCGTCCCGTGTGCGCGCGCCCCATTCGATCGACGCGAGACCGGACACCGTTCGGCCCGATGCCAGCAAGTCACGAACTTCTAGCGCCGTGCACCCCTCGACAAACTCTGCCGGCGAAGCGGTCGCGGCGCCTGGCAGCTCCACGGTGGCGCCGGGGGCGAAGGACTCTCGGATGTCATCCCCGACCTGCTCCGCGAGTCGCTCGACGAGCTCCTTGCCCGCGCGGCCGACTCCCTTCTGCGATGCCTTGAAGTACCCAATCAGCCATTTCGGCCCGAATGCGCGAAGCATGCTCCAGTTCATGACCGCGATCGTTCGCATTCCAAGCGCGCCCTTGCCCATCAAGATCCGGCTCATGCGGCTGAGCTCCCAGTGCGCCTGCATGCGCCTGATGGCGAGCCCGCCGTCGCGCGTGACGATTTCGTAAAGCAGGTTCGCGGGCACCTTCATCTTCAGCCCGGTCTTGAGGTTGGTCGTGTGGATGTCGACGGCGCGAAATACATGCTGACCGGACACGATGTCCTGGCGGGTCACCATCTCGATCCCGCTCGCCGCGATGAACGCCTCGTAGAACCGCCCCAGCTCATCACCTAGGCGCCCGGGCCGCCTTCCACGATGAGACGCCGGCGTCCCTACCGGGTCTTCGACGACAGCATCGTCTGAATAGAGCGCGAGCCACCCTTCCTTGTCGTGTTGTCCAGCAATCTCAGGGGATGCCTTGGCGGTTCGAAGAAGGGCGTCCCGGTCCGGCGACGCGGATGCGGTTTGTAGCGAGGGTTCGATCATGGGCGGCGGTTCTACCACAGGGGCGCCCACCCGACACCATCCACCCGGCCAGAAAGTCCAGCGCCTTACTCGTCTGTCTCTGAACCGCCCTTGGGCTCTTCGGCCTTTGGCGCCTCCTTCGGCGGGGCCGTCTTGTTGATGAGCCCCATGACGGTGACTGCAAGCAGGTCCGCATCGGCTTTGCCAAGCGGACACAGCTGCTTGCCGAGGTACTCGCATGCCTCCGCTCGCGCCCGGTCCGGGTCTTCGACGTACTTGCCGTCGCTCGTGTACCAGATGCCGCCCCTAGACGTCCGCGCCAGTAGCCCGTTCGGATATTCCCACTTCCCGAGTGCGGTCTTCGCCCTCGCGCCGCTCGGGTAGAACCACTCACCACTTCGGCTCTTCGCGATGCGGCCGTTTGGATGGTTGAGCTCTAGGTAACCACGAACGATCGTCCGCCCGTTCGACCAGGTCGTGGTCGGCTGGCGCGTGACGCGATAGCCCACGTACGGCGCGCACACTTCCCGTCGAAGCTGAGACAAATCGCGCCGGTCCTGGACCTCGAGACCTCGCTTATAGCGGCCGCGTTCCTCGTCCAGGCGAGCAAGGAAATCCATGATCGTGAGCTCCTCGCAAGTAGGCGACGCCATCAGAGTGCGCTGTGCCGACACCGACGCGGCCGACAGGAGCACTGCGGCGACGAGTGTCAGAGCAATCCGTGGCAGTCGAGTGACCATGACGAGCCGGAACGAGCAGCCTCTCGCTATTCGTCGGACGATGCAAGCCCACGCGGGCCACGCGCGCTTCGCCGTCGCAACCGGTTGGCTTCTGCGAAGCGCCCTTCAACCCACTTGATCATCTGCTGGTGCGCGCCGTCGATGTCTTTGCCGCCGTCTCGCTGAACGTAGCTTCCGTCCGGAAGCATGTCCCAGGCGCTCCGCTGGTCGTTGAGCAGCATGTCGAGAACCGTTCGCAGCTCCCCCTGGAGCGCCGCCGGCTCGACCGGAGTCAGCACCTCGACCCGGCTCACGAGGTTCCGGGTCATGCAGTCGGCCGAACCGATGTAGTATTCTTCCTCGCCGCCGTTGTGGAAGTGGTAGATGCGCGAGTGCTCGAGGAAACGGCCGACGACGCTGACGACCCGAATGTTGTCCGATACGCCGGCAACGCGCGGACGTAAACGGCAGGAGTCCCGAACGATCAGGTCGACGTGCACGCCGGCCTGCGACGCTTCGTAGAGCGCGCGCGTAATGTCGACATCTTCTAGCGCGTTCGTCTTGATCTGGATGAGCCCTTTCTGCCCTTCGCTGACGCGGCGAATCTCTCGCCGGATCTTCTTGAGCAACGCGGGCTTGAGGAGCTTCGGCGCGGGGAGCAGCTTTTTGTAGGCGCGGCTCGGCTTGTAACCGGTGGTGAGATAGTTGAAGAGCTCGGTCGCATCACGGCCGATGCCCGGGTCACACGTCAGCAGCCCCATGTCCGAGTACAGTTTGGCCGTCTCCTCGTGGTAGTTGCCCGTGCCGATGTGCACGTAGCGACGCAAGCCGTCGTGGTCGCGACGGACGACGAGGATCACCTTGCAATGGGTCTTGAGCCCCACGACGCCGTAGGTCACGTGAATGCCCGCCTGCTCGAGCTTGCTGGCCCAGTTGATGTTGGCCTCTTCGTCGAAACGAGCCTTGAGCTCGACCACCACCGCGACCTGCTTTCCGTTGAGTGCCGCGTTGATGAGGTGCTGAATGACGCGTGACTTCGACGAGGTGCGATAAAGCGTCATCTTGATCGCGCGGACCTTCGGGTCCTCGCTGGCCTCGCGCAGGAACCTCTCCACAGACGTGCCAAACGCCTCGTACGGGTGGTGAACCAGCAGGGCTTCATTTTCGCGGATCGCGTGAAAAATGTTGCTTCGCCCCACTAGGCTCGGTGCATCCACCGGCCGGTGGTCGGGATCGCGATGCTCCGGGAGGTCGAGCCCAGCCAACTGAAACAGGGCGCCGAGCCCAAGAAAGCCGTCGACCTCGAAGACGTCCGCCTGTTCGTCGAGGCCAAGCTCGGCGGCCAGCCGTCCGCGGTGAGTCGCATCCATTCCACGAGCCACCTCGAGACGGACGATAGGCGCGAACTTGCGCTCCTGGAGCTCCGACTCGATCAGTGCGAGCAGATCATCCGCCTTGTCCTCGTCGCTCTCGACGTCAGCATTACGGGTCACGCGAAACAGCTCGGTCCGCTCGATCTCCATGCCGGGAAACAAGAGGTCGAGGTTGCGTGCCATGACCTCTTCGAGCGGCACGAACACGAGCGACTCGCGAACCTGGATGAAGCGCGGCACGCCGGCGCCCAACGGCACCTTGACGCGAGCCATCAATGGAGCCGGGTCGTTCGGGTAGTGAAGCGATACCAACAGGTTGAGCGAAAGGTTCGACACAAACGGAAACGGGTGTGCGGGGTCCATCGCCTGCGGCGTGACCAACGGGAAGATGTTGTCGAGGTAATCGTCGCGGAGCCAATGCTGATCCTTTTCGGGCAGCGACTCGTAGTTGGCGAGCTGCACACCGACGTCGCTTAGCTTCTTGCGAAGCTTGACCCAGAGGACCTGCTGCTCGACGTTGAGCGGCCGGATGAGCTGGTGGGACTCCTTGATCTGCTGCATCGGAGACCGGCCATCCACCGTGAGCTTGTGCACCCCGGCCGCCACCTGCTGCTTGAGGCCGCCAATTCGCTTCATGAAGAACTCGTCGAGGATCGAGCTCGTGATCGCGAGGAACTTCACCCGCTCGAGCAACGGGGTTCGGCTGTCCTCCGCCTCGTGCAGAACACGTTTAACGAAGGTCAGCCAGGTCAGCTCCCGATTGAGGTAGTGCTCGGGCGCGTCCAGATCGATGTCGGAGGCGGGTGGCTTCTTTTGCTCCTGCGAAACGCTGGTCGCCGGATGCCCGTTGGTGGTTGAAGGAGAGCTCATGGGTTGGAATCGGTGAATTCCGAGTGTAACCCGCAATCGTGCGTCGGATCTAGGTGCCCGAATGCGCAGGGGCTAGGCACACCTTGGTTTTTCCGGTAAATCCGGGCCCAAGACGGGCCAGATTTCACTGTGACCAACAAGACCGACCAGCTCACTCCGCGTAGGAGACCCAGCCAGGAACGCTCCCGCGAACGCGTGGAGCGAATCCTCGACGCCACGGCTGCGCTGCTCGGCGATGACATGCCGGCGGACCAGATCACGACCGCGGCGATTGCCGAAGAAGCGGGCGTACCGATCGGCTCGGTCTACCAGTACTTTCCGAACAAGCTCGCCGTGCTCGCCGAGCTGGCGCGGCGCGTGATGGAGCAAGTCGACAATAAGACCGCAAGCTTAATCGCCGAGGATTTCGGTGTTCTCCCCTGGGATCAGGCAATCGATCGCGCGGTCGACGCGACGATGCAAGGGTTTGCGGAGCAACCCGGATATCTCCAGTTGTTGCTCAGCATTCGTCCGACGCCCGAGTTCCGTCTGATCACCGACGAGTCGAACGAACGCATGGCCGCATTGCTCGCCCGTCACCCGGCGTTGCGCGCCGTGATCCCCGCCGACGAGATTGAGCTCGTTACCCGCGCGGCGATCCAGGCGGCGAATTCTTTGCAGGACTGGGCACTGTCCGCAGACGACCTCGATCTTGCCACTCGCATCATCGGCGAGATGAAGACTCTGCTGAAGGGTTACCTGTCAGTCTACATGGATGAATCGAGCCCGTACCGCAGATAAAAGCACCATCAATTCAGCAAGTTGGGAGAATGTGTCCATGGTGAGCATTTCTCACCTTTCCAAGCAGGGATTAAGTGTTAGGAAGCCGGAATCTCTGGAGGAGGAGACCGGTCTATGAATTTCAAAGTACTTATCAGCGCAATTCTTGCGTCACTGATCGCGGTAGTCGGCTGCGATAGCAGCAGCAACGGCGGCGGCGCAGGCAGCGGCGGCGACGCAGGTAGCGGCGGCGACGCAGGTAGCGGCGGTAGCCCCGGCGCGGGCGGCGGCGGCTTTGGCGGCTTCCCGGCGGCGGACTGCGACAACTTGCCCGACCTGACCGGATATGCGGTCGG
>CALLDH010000297.1 GCA_937998345.1 uncultured bacterium
CACACCGGCGACCGGTGCCTTGATTGGGACACCCGCATCCATCATCGCCAAGCTTCCACCACAAACGGTTGCCATCGACGATGAGCCGTTCGATTCGGTGATCTCAGAGACGATTCGCATCGTGTAGGGGAAGTCTTCGCGCGAGGGAAGCACCTTGGTCAGGGCGCGCTCCGCGAGGGTTCCGTGCCCGATCTCGCGACGGCCGGGGCCGCGGAGGAACTTCGTCTCACCGACCGAGTAGGGCGGGAAGTTGTAATGGAGAAGGAAAGGCTTCCAGTACTCCTCGGTCAGGCCGTCGATCTTCTGCTCGTCCTGACGCGTACCGAGGGTTGCGGTGACGATGCTCTGCGTCTCGCCGCGTGTGAACAGCGTCGAGCCGTGGACGCGCGGCAGGAGGGCCACCTCGATCGAGATGGGCCGGACGGTCTTGTAGTCACGACCATCGACCCGGCGCTTCTCGTCGAGCACTTGCCCGCGCATGGTGTTGTAGCGAAGGTCCTCGTAGGCGCTCTTGATATCGCCTTCGAGATCTGGGAACTCCGCCGACAGCTCGGCCACGACTTCCTTCTTGATTTCACTAAAGCGGCCGTAGCGGGGGTGCTTTTCGGCGATGTTGCAGGCCTCGATGACCTTCGTGAGCGCGACGTCTTTGACGCGCGCGTCGATCTTCTCGTCTCGCGTGTGCGGTGTGAAGGCCCACTTTTCCTTGCCGACCGCCTCGCGGATCTTCTCGATGAGCTCGAGGACACCTTGGACGGACCGGTGGCCGAACTGGATGGCGGCGATCAGGTCGGTTTCGGACAGTTCCTTGGCTTCGCCTTCGACCATTACAATCGCGTCCTTGGACGCGGCGACGATCAGCTCGCACTCGCTGTTCTCTTGCTCCTGGTAGGTCGGGTTCGCGATCAGCTTGCCGTCGACGCGGGCGACACGAACACCAGCGATCGGCCCTGCCCAGGGAAGAGGGCTGATGTGAAGTGCGGCCGACGCGCCGAGCATCCCGAGGACGTCGGACTGATTGCTTCCGTCTGCGCTGATGACGGTCGCGATGACCTGCGTCTCGCACATGTAGCCATCGGGGAACAGCGGGCGGCAAGGCCGGTCGATCAGACGCGAGGTCAGCACCTCGTGATCGCGCTGCCTGGCCTCACGTTTGAAGAAGCCACCAGGGATCTTGCCTGCGGCGTAGGTCTTCTCGATGTAGTCGCAGGTCAGAGGGAAGAACGGCGCACCCGGCCTCGCCTCTTTGTTTCCAACGACCGTGACGAGAACCATGGTCTCGCCACAACTCACCAATACCGAGCCGGATGCCTGTTTGGCAATACGGCCCGTCTCGAGGGTGATCTCTTTGTCACCAACCTTAACGGATTCTCTGATTATCATCGCTCTCTTTGCCTTCCGCGCAGCACCGCCACGCATGCGGTTCGCGTCGACGTCGAGAGCGGTCTCGGTCCCCGATTCCAGGATTTGAGCTCCAACTCAAATCATCGAAGCGAAGAGCGAACTCCGGACCCGACCCAAACGAACCGACGTTCTAAGGGGACAACGTCCCGGAGCCCAGCTTACTTCCGAATACCAAGCTCTGAAATGATCTTGCGGTACCGCTCCACGTCCTGGGAACGGACGTAATCGAGGAGCCGGCGTCGTTGGCTGACCATCTTAAGTAGCCCTCGTCGGGAGTGATGGTCCTTCTTGTGCGTTTTGAAGTGATCGGTGAGGTAGGTGATCCGCTCGCTCAAAATGGCGATCTGGACTTCGGGGGAACCCGTGTCCGTGTTGTGGTTGCGGAATTGACCGATCAGCTCGGACTTTCTATCGGCGGTCAGTGCCATGCGTTACTCGCGCTAATTCTCTTGAAAAATGGGTATTTCTTTACCTGAAGGGGCCGGAATATGGGCCGACCCCCGGGGGGCGTCAAGCGCCCGTTTTTCCACGTCTAGAGCAGCGCCAGCGGCAGCGCCAGCAGCAGTGGCAGTGTCGGTGGCAGTGTCGGTGGCAGTGGCGGTGTCAGTGGCAGTGAATCCAGGGTGATACACTGGCGAAGGGACCGGGCCGGACTTACTTTGCCGTGAAATGAGTAACCCAGCTCAAATCGTCGTCTGCCCGCATTGCCAGTCGGCCAACCGCATCCCCACCGCTCGGCTCGGGGATAATCCCCGATGCGGCAAGTGCAAGCAGCCGCTCTTTACGGGCCGTCCCATCGCGCTGACCGACCAAACCTTTGACCGGCATTTGAGCCGCAGTGAGGTTCCCCTCGTCGTGGACTTCTGGGCCCCCTGGTGTGGGCCCTGCAAGATGATGGCCCCGTTTTTCGAGCAGGCGGCTTCAGAGCTCGAGCCCCACGTGCGGCTCGTCAAGGTCAACACGGACGAGAACCCAATGCTTGCTCAGCGCTACCAGATCAACAGCATTCCCACGACGGCGGTGTTCAAGGGGGGGCGCGAGGCCGCCAGGCAGCCCGGGGCGATGAATCTCCCGCAGCTGCTGCAGTGGATCAGGTCCAAGGTCTAATTCCGGCCCCGGCCCCGCCCCGACACTGGCACAGACACTGCCACTGCTATCTTCTTGAACAAACCCTCAGTATTCTGATACCCACACTCGCGGACGCCATCGCACACGGTGGTGGAGGAGGATGGGCGATGGAGAAGCGACAAATTCTATGGGCGATCGTGTTCGGCTCGATGCTGGCGATTACGGGCTGTGGGGATGACAGCAGCAGCAACGGCGGCTCGGCTGGATCGGGTGGCTCGGCGGGTGCGAATGGCGGTGCGGGCTCCGGCGGCGCGCCCGGTTCCGGCGGGTCTAGCGGAAACGAATTTTGTTCCAGCATTTGCACCAGCCCCTGCGTGACCGATCTCGGCATGGCGGGCGAAGTACAAGACTGCCTCGACGCCTGCGATAGCGGCGGCATCTTCACAGGCTGCGAGGCCGAAACGGTGGCGTTCATCGATTGCCTCGAAGCCAACGATTGCGGCGAATCCGGGTCGCTCGCTTGCGGCCAGCAGGCAATCAATTGGGCAATGTGTTTCGGGGCGATATAGTAGCTATGGGGTGACGGCCGCTCAAAGGTGCGCGGTACGACCGGCACGGGCGGTTCAACCGTTTCCAGCGGGATCATCGGCTCGGGCTATTTGGGTTGTAGGCGCTCCCTTCTGACCGCGGCCCTACAAGCCGGCCCGGGAGGCGATGAGGTCGATCGCCTTCCGCGGGTCGGACTCGCCTGTCGCGCCGAGCATCACGACCGCGCGCGTGATCCCGAGATCCTCGAGCTGAGGCAACGCGTCGGGATACTTCGCGATTCGCCAGTTTGTCGTGATGTCGATCGACTCGAATGGCCGCCCTGCCTGGGCGGCTATTTCTTTGAGCTCTGCGGTCTTTTCGGTGAGCTCCTGTTGCGAGTCGCTCGGCGCGTACCAGCCGTCTGCCGCATTCACCACGCGTTGCAGGGTCTTGGTCGTCGTTCCGCCGATAAGGATCGGCGGGTGCGGTTTCTGGACGGGAATCGGGTAACTCTTGAAGCCGTGCCAGGAAAGGAACTCGCTCTCGTGCTCGACGACCTCTCCGCTCCAAACTTTTTTCACCGCTTCGAGATAGTCGTCGAAGCGCGCACCGCGGCGCGCAAACGGGGTGCCCATCGCTTTGTACTCTTCGGCCAGCCAGCCGATCCCCAGGCCGAGTGTCAATCGTCCGCCGCTGAGCGCATCGAGCGACGCGGTTTGCTTGGCGAAGAGCATGGGGTTCGCCTGCGGAAAGATGTTGACCCCGGTTCCGAGCCGAATCGTCTTCGTCGCCCCGGCTACATGGGAGAGCGAAATCAACGGATCGAAAAAGGAGGTCTCCGGCGTGGCTGGCATCTTGCCCGAAGCGGCATACGGATACTTCGAGTCGTAGTCGTTCGGAACCATGACGTGCTCGAAGGTCCACACCGATTCGATCCCCGCCGCCTCCGCATGCTGCACGACCCCGACCATGTTCTCAGCAGTCGAAGGACCACCCACGTTGATTGAAACAATCCCGATCTTCATCGAACCCTACCTACCGCCCGATCGACGGACTGTCGATAGACGAAAGTCCCCGGGGCACGGCGGGACACGACACGGGAACCCTGCGGACGGGTCGGCTTGCAAAGGTGGCCGGAGGGGCTTGAGGCCTGAGGCCACGCAAGCCTCCCCTCGGAGCTCGCGCCCAATCGGCGGTGGTTGCTGTCGTGCCGAT
>CALLDH010000298.1 GCA_937998345.1 uncultured bacterium
AGGATCCTCGATACCCGACGAGCTACCAGGTCGTCTTTCTCGACGAGCGCGTCATCGTCGATTTTCGAGATGACTCTCGCTCCCCGCGGAAAGGGTTCTTCTTTCAGCTGGCCACCCAGCAGTCGCCGGCCAAGCTCAAACGCTCTTGGCAGTATATCCGCGTGACGCCAGAGGTTCGAGGCTACGCGCCTCTGCCTCTCTCTTCGACGCTCGCGTTTCGGTTTGGCATTGGGGCGATGTTCCTGTTCTCACGAGACCGCAATCGACTGGACTTGATCGGCCAAGCGCTCGGCCCGCAGAACTACCGATTACGCTCCGGCGGTCCGACCACGCATCGGGGGTTCTTCGGTGGGTTCCTCGGGGATCCCGGTAGCATCGACTCACTGAACCGAGAAGGCTTCGACGCTCGCAACGACGGTGGCCTACGTAAGTGGGAAGCCGGCGTGGAGTGGCGCGTTCCCGTTACGCAGAACTTCGCAACGGCGCTGTTCATGGACTTCGGTGACGTGAACCGCGGCGAAGCATTTCGGTTCAACTACATCCGCGCCGCCGCAGGGTTCGGCTTTCGATATCAAACGCCGGTGGGCCCGATCCGGCTCGACTTCGGTTTCCTGATCCCGAAGTGGCAGGTCGTCCGCGGCGTCGCGCCACCCAATGCGTTCAACATCTTCCGTTTCATTCGCGGGGGCGTGCCTGGCGCCATCCACTTCACCATTGGTGAGGCGTTCTGATGCGCTGGCTATCTCGCCTCGTCAGCTGGTTCCTCGGCTGGCCGCTCATCGCCCTCGTGTCGTTGATCGTGAGCGTCCTGTTCCACTTGGACACCGGGCTCGGCCGCAGGCTCGGGCGAGACATGCTCAACGAGTTCGTGTCCGACCAGATGGTGGGCACCCTCCATGCCGGCTACATCACGCAACTTCGGCTCTGGCGTACGGTCGTCAAAGACACGTTCGTCTACGATCCGGACGGCAAGGCGATCATCTACGGCGAAACCGTGGAGCTCGGCATCGATCCAATCGCAGGGCTTCGCGGTCGCCTTCGATTCTACTATGCCAATCTGACCAACGGCTGGGTCGACCTAGTCGATGACGGCGAAGGCGCACCGACATTCCTCGCGGCATTCGAGGCAGCCGACCAAACGCCCACCGAAGGCGAGCCATTCCACGCGATCGTCGACGACATGGACCTGCGCAATCTCGAGGTGACGGGAGAGCTGCTCGGCTTGAAGGACCTGCGCGTTGTCGATCTCGACACGAAGGGCCGGATGGAGTTCCATTGGATCACCGATATCGAGGTCTGGTCGGCAGAGGGTCGTATCGTGCGCCCGTTCCCCTTCGAAGCGAGTCTCGACAGCCTGGTCGGGAGCGTCCACACCGATGCAAGGGGCGCGCAGGTGACCGCGGAAGCGAGCCGCAGAGACGAGCACCTGACCGCCGAGCTCGTCTATCGCCCCCACGAAGATAGTGTCCCCGAAGATCCCTGGGACCTCGACCTCTTCCTCCGTTTGGAACCTATCAGCGCCGAGACATTGCACGATGTGGGGTTCGACTGGGCGGAGTCACTCAAGGGAGAAACGACCGGTTGGGTCCGCCTCTGGGGCCCCGAAGAGGACTATCGACTGCAGGCCGACCTCAACACGGCGGGCGGGCGCGCGCGAATCAAGGGGGAGTTGCCGAGCGAGGGGGTCACCCGCATCGAGATCTCCAGCCCAGGAGCGAAGCTGGCGAAGGTGATCGGAGGCGCGCCGGACATCGACGTCAAAGGACGACTCGAGTTGACGAGCGACCCAAAGAACGAAGACGTGTTGGGCATCGAAGTCGAGACCGACGGCTTCGTTTACGAGGACATCCACGTCCCGGCGTTCCTGGCGAAGATCCGCGCGCGGGACGACGGCATCGACATCGATTCGGTGCAAACGCAGTACGCCGGCGGCGATCTCTATTTGGACGGGCACGTCGAGTACGAAGGGATCACTGAAATCCATGCGCGCGGAAACGTTCCGGAGGTGAGCGCGGATCCCAATTTCCAGGAGTATGCGCCGGGCATCGAAGGCAGCGCCGAGTTCGACCTGCGCATTCTCCAAACCGTGCGCGGCGACTTCGAGACCAAGGGATGGGTTCGCTTCGATCGCGTCGACTATGGAGCGCTCAGCGCGCACTTCTTGATTCTCGAAGGACGCGTCTGGGGCGATTTTTCGAAGCCCATGTTGGACCTGGAGCTCGATGGTGCAGCCGTGCGCGTCGCGGGCTATCCCATCGGCAACGGAAAGGCCCTGCTGACCGGAGGCCCCGACGCGTATACGGCCAACGGGGACTTCACGGCGCGGGGAGACCGGCGGGCGGAGTTCCAGGCGCGGGTCGAGGCCGACGAGGGTGTCTACACACTCGACGTGGACACGATCGAGCTCGCCGTGGGCGAACACTGGTGGCGTGGCTCGGTGAACAACGCGACGCTCGACCCCGATAAGGGGCTTTCCTTCGACAGGATCCTCATGGGTAGAGGGCCCCAGCGTCTCGAGGCTCACGGCGTCTGGCTCTTCGACGGACCGGACGACATCCGAGCCGATCTCGAGAACTTCGACCTGGCTCTGTTGAAGATCCTCTACCCTGAAGACGCGCCGGATTTCACCGGCGGCGTCGACCTCCACTTCGAGTTCCGCGGCGACCTCGACAAGGAGCCCACCATCGTCGCGGAGGGCACTCTGACCGACGCGAACCTGTGGGACATCAGTCCGGTCAACGCTGCGTACCTGATTCACTACGACGACGGCCTGCTCGACGCGGACGCGCAAGTGGACCTTGGTGGGCGCGGCAACTTCACGCTGAGCACCACCGGCTTTGTCGAACCTGCAGCCGGCGGCATAGGGGCGTCCCTGCGCGAGGGCGTCTACGAGACGACCCTGAGCACTGGGGCGGTGGACCTCACCCTGCTCGAGCTGTTCTTCGAGGAGGACCCGCCTGATGTGCAGGGTTACGCCGACGCGAGCATTCGGTTCTCCGGACCCATCGACGCGCCGGCGTTCAAGGGCAGCATCGACATCCCGGCCCTCATCGTCGAAGGCTGGGGGCCTGTCGAGCTCGGCTCCACCTTCCGTTACGAGTACGGGGCCCTGCTCGCCCAAATTCGCATGGCGGACGACGCTGGCGAGCTCATCGAAACCGAAGGAAGCTTACTCGTCGACCTGGTTCACCTGGTGCAGAAGCCCGAGGAAGCCGTGGAAGCCCTCGCAACCTCTCCGTGGCGACTGTCCTTTCGGATACCGCCACGGCGGTTGAGCGCGTTTCCCAAGAAGCTCAGCGAGAGCCTCGTTCCGGACGCCAACCGTCTCCAATTGGCGGCCAGCCTCACACTTGCAGGCGGCGCGTTCCGAACGCGCGGCGACTTTCATTCCAGCCTCGACTGGCTCTCGGATTCTTCGGAGGGCCTGTGCGGAAGCGAGTCCAACCCGAGAGCCACGCTGAGAGCGCATCTCGAGGAGGGGATCACCGAGCTCACCATGGACGGGGTCGTCGGAGACACGAAGGTGCTCGACCTCGAGGCAACATCGGAAACGCCACTCGAGCAGTGGTTGCAAGACGCGGAGATCCCCTCCTGGCCGGTCACCCGGGTCAGCGCCGACTTCTACGAGGCGCCCACCGAAAACCTACCTTACGTGTGTCGCTACGCCGCCGGTGCCCTGAGCGCGCAGCTCAAGGCTACCGGTCTCTTCAGCGACGACCCGAAGCTTTCGTTCTCGATGGCGGCGGACGAGCTTCGCGCGCGACGAGTGGAGCCCGCCCGCCGAACCGGGATGGTGAGCACAATCGTCGAAACGCCACCTTCGCGAAATCGAATCTCAGCAGCGTATGAAGACGGCATCGGCGAAATGGACGCCGACATGCAGTGGTGGAATGGAGGCTCGACGACGCTCTCAGCGAATGTTCCCCTGATATGGAACAGGGAGAACCCCATTCCCGTGCTGGCGAAGAGGGGCGAGGTGCACGGCAGAGCGGACTTCGACCGCATGCCACTCCAGGCCGTGCTCGCCTGGATGGCCGGTGTGGTCAATGTCGAGGGCATCCTACAGGGAAGCGTGACGGCGCAGGGCCGCGTGCGGGACCCGAGCTTCGTCGGAAGCGTCGAGCTCTCGGACGGCCGCGTCAATCTTCGAAGCGTGGGGCAGACCCTCGAGGAGGTGACCGGGCGCGCGATTTTCGACGAGGATGGCGTCGCGGTCACCGACTTGCGAGCGACCGATACCAACGGAACGGCAGAGGTCGACGGCCGGGTCGGCTTCAAGAAACTCCGGCTCGAGAAGATGGACTTGACCGTTCAAGCCGATCAATTCCCTCTACGTCAAGAGGGGTCGATCATGGCGCGGGTCGACGGCAGCGCCCGGATGATTGCGAAATTCGAAGACGAGGGCCTAGACGGAGAGGTGCGCCTGCGGAAACTGCAACTCGACATTCCGGAAAGCTCGGCAACCCCACAAGACCTCGAGCGGCATCCCGAGGTCTTCATCATCGGTGAAACCTACGAGCTGCTCCGCCGAACCGATCCGTACCAGGTGAAGCTCAAGATCCGGTCCGAAGATCGACTCGTCATCCGCAGCACAGACCAGGGCTTCTACGTAGAAGCAACCCCGAAGTTGGACACCCGCCTGGCCGAAGAGTTCACGGTGAAGGGCACCGTCACTCTCCACAAAGGTAGCTTCACGGTCTTCGGAAAGAGGTTCGAGGTCCGATCTGGAAGCATGGTCTTCGAAGGCGACCCGGAGATGAACGCCAAAGTCGACCTGGTGGCGCGGCACTCGCTGCGCGGAAGCAACGACACGGTGACGGTCGTGGTGTCCGGGCGCCTCAACAACCCGACGATCGAGTTCAAATCCAGCATTCCGACGACCAGCGAGGCCCAAGTCATCGCGCTACTCGTTACCGGCAGCACGCGACAACAGCGTGGCGTCAACACCTCCACCGCCCAAGCGTCACAGGAGACGACGAACTTCCTGACCGGTGTCGCCGCGGGCCTTTTCTCGGCATCACTGCAATCTCAATTTGGAGGGTTCGCTCCAACCTTCGGGATCACGCAAGGACAAGGCGGCGCAGACGACACCGACGCGGACACCGCAGTGCAGGTCGGCTTCAGCGTCGACAGCGTCCTCCCCGACAATGTTCCTATCCGCGGTCTATACGTCGAAGGTCAGTTTGTGGCGCGGCGAAACGAAGGCGGGCCGAATACGACGGCGCAGGCCCAGCGACCCGGTTTTTTGATCGAGGCGCTTTGGCCGCTAAACTTCGTGACCACGGGCACGTTTGCCCCTCCGTCGAACTGGAGTATCGACGTCACGTGGGAGCCTTGAACCAAACATGAGCCGCAAACTCTTCGGAACCGATGGCATTCGCGGCCTCGCGAATCGCGGCGATATGACGCCCGAAGTGGCTTTTCGCATAGGCGCCGCAATCGCTTACCAGGCCGGCAGGCGCGTCCAGCACGTCCCCAGAATCGTAGTCGGAAAAGACACTCGCTTGTCCGGCTATCTCTTCGAGACGGCCGTGGCTTCTGGCATCTGCGCCCTAGGCGGCGAGGTCCTGTTGTCCGGCCCGCTTCCCACGCCGGCCATCGCCCACCTGACCACCAGCATGCGAGCAGACGCCGGAGTGGTGATCAGCGCTTCGCACAATCCCTATCAGGACAACGGCATCAAGATTTTCGGGCCAGATGGCTTCAAGCTCCCCGATGATGTTGAGAACGAGGTGGAGGCCCTCATCGATGGTTCCGAACTCGACAAGAAGCGTCCCACCGGAACGCGTGTTGGCCGCGCAGAGCGCTTAGATGACGCGCCGGGGCGCTACGTGGCGTTCGTCAAGGCGTCTTTTCCGGACGAGCTCACGCTCGAGGGCGTGAGGATCGTGGTCGACGCGGCGCACGGCGCTGCATACCGGACCGCACCGCTAGTCTTTTCTGAGCTCGGTGCGACGACCCATGCAATTGGCGTCCGGCCCAATGGCAAGAACATCAATCACAAGGTTGGCGCGCTGCACCCCGAAACATGTGCGAGGGAGGTTCGCAAGCGCGGTGCGGACCTCGGCATCGCCCTCGACGGGGACGCGGACCGCATCATCATGATCGATGAGAAAGGTAACCAGATCGACGGCGACGTGATCATGGCCCTGTGCGCGACACGCATGCTCCGCACCAAACGTCTCCGTCGCCGGACGCTGGTCGCCACTGTCATGAGTAACCTCGGCCTGGAGCGCGCCATCGAGAACGACAGCGGCAAGCTCTTGCGCTGCAACGTCGGCGACCGCTACGTCGTCGAAACCATGCGCAAGCGCGGCCTGAACTTCGGTGGTGAACAATCGGGCCACCTGATTTTCCTCGACCATGCAACCACCGGTGATGGCCTGGTTGCTGCCATGCAGGTGCTTGCCATCGTGCTTCGTGAAGGGCGGCCGCTCTCGGAGCTCGCCGCGGAGGCGATGGAGCGCGTCCCGCAAGTTTTGGTGAACGTCACCCTACCCGATCGCCGCCCCCTGGAAGACCTCCCCAAGACTAGCCATGCCATCGCGCGCGCCGAGAAGGCCCTGGGCAAGAACGGCCGTGTGCTGGTTCGCTGGAGCGGGACCGAGCCCAAGCTCCGGGTCATGATCGAAGGCCCCAAACAGGACCGCATCAAAGCGATGGCCGATGACATCGCCGCCGAAGCCAAGAAAGAGACCGCTATTCGCCCAGCAGCACGGTGACCATGGCCGGCTCGAGCTCGAGCACCTCGACCTCGTCGGGCAGCCCGCGAAGCTCCACCGGCACCGCCACCGAGCCCTTCTTTCCGGCCGCGTCACTCAAGTTGACGATCGCCAGGACCGACGCTGGGTTGAGCTGATCGAGAATCACCTCAGGACCGCGAAGGCGCACGGCAATCGCACGAGGACGTAGCGCGCGAGGTACCACGCCCTCGGCGTCAACTCGTAGTGGTGAAAGCACTCGTTCTTTCATTTTGGGCTGAACACGCAGGGTCACCAACACGGTCTGCGCCTCGAATGTCGTATTGGCGGGCGCCCCGACGAGCGGGACCTCTCGCTGCAGGACGCCATCCTCGAGCTCGCGGACATCGACCTCCATCGAGCGGACCGTCCGCATCGAGTTGACGACATCTCGCGGCCCTTCGACGTCCATGGTCTCCGGAAACACCTCGGGCTCTCCTGCCCATTCGAGCCCAGCGGGCAGCTTGCCGTCGAGAGAGACCTCGACCGGGAGCTCGCGGATGGCACGAGGCACCCACTTGAATACCAAGGAAGGCGGAACGACCTCCATCACCGATACCCCCGCCGGCAGATCGAACATCTCCTTCTCGAGGTAGTACCGCGGTTCTTCCTGCGTCTTGAGCTTCACGTCCACCGGGGGCAGGTTCTCCTGCCGGATCGCGTTCAGGCGCGCCCTGCTGCCCTTGAGCCGCACACGGACCTTGTCTGGAATCTCGGTCACGAGAATCATGTCCTGCGCATCGGATGGCGGCTGAACCACGACACCGACATACACATTCCGCTCCATATCCTCCGCGCCATGCACCAGGGAGAACATGAGGATCGCAATTCCGACCGCGCCTGCCTTGAGACCGAGATTCTCGGTGAAGAACAGCCTAATCGTGTGAAGCGCGTCGACGATGGCGCTCACGATGTTTCCTCAGCCTTCTTGACCGTGATCACCGCTTCAGGGTTTTGCGATCGGCTCGGTTCGGAGGGCACCACTGTGGTACGACGGTCGGCGGCTTTGCGACGGCCGCGCTTAGGCGCGTAAAACAGGCCGTAGAGCGCGTCCCGCAGGGAGGCGACGTCGAGGTTGCGGACGATATTGCCGTCGAAACAAAGTGAAATCGAGCCGCGCTCCTCGCTGACGACGACGACCACCGCGTCGGTCTCTTCCGTGATGCCGATGCCGGCGCGATGACGAGCGCCGAGGGAGCGGTCACCCCCGGCAGAGCCCGCCATCGGCAGGAACACGCCTGCCTGCCAAATGCGCCCCTCGCGAACTACGACAGCGCCGTCGTGCATGGGGTTCTCGAAGCTGGGCACGAAAATGCTGTGCAGCAACTCTTTGCTGACCGCCGCGTCGACCTCGGTTCCGCGCTCGATGAATTCGTCCAGCGACGCGCTCCGCTCGAACGCGACCAGCGCGCCGATACGCTTCTGCGCGAGCGTGCCCGCCGCCTTGATCACTTCCTCCATCGTTTGCGTCTCTTTGGCCGTGCGTTGGCCACGGAGGAGTGGCCGTCTTCCCATTCGCGCGAGCGCGCGTCGGATGTCGGATTGGAAGATGATGACGACAATGACTGCGAGGTAGGCGAGCACCGAATCTAGAATCGTAGTGACGGTCACCAAGCCGACACGGCGGGCGAAGAGGTAGCCTACAAAGACGAGACACAAGCCGATGGCAACTTGCATGGCGCGCGTTCCGCGCAAAATGACCAACGCCCAATAGATGAGGACGGCGACCAGACCGATGTCGAAGCAATCGTGAAGTACGTCCCAGGGGTTTCGTTGAAAGAAGCCCAGGAATCCATCGCTCAGCTCGGTCAGCACACTGGTGAGGACTTCGATCATAGCGAGCCCTCAGGTGATGCGCGAAGCGCTTCGGCGACACGAACGAGCTGGTTCATGACATGCACGTCGTGCACGCGTACCGCATCGACGCCGGCCGCCACGCAGATCGCGACCGCGGCAGCCGTCCCACCGAGACGATCGTCGGCTGCTGGCAGCTCGCCGCCCCGGTTGGGTGCAAGCTCGGCAATGAACGATTTCCGCGAAGGCCCCACAAGTACACGGTATCCGGTCTTTCGGAAACGCCCAAGAGAACTTAGTAGCGCGGCGGATTGAGGGCCGGTCTTGGCAAATCCAAGGCCCGGATCGAGCCAGACCGCGGCCCGCGGCACCCCTGCACGCTCCACGCGTTCAGCTGCCTGGAGCAACTCGTCTATGACGTCCTTAACGATGTCGCCGTAGTCGGTGTTGGGCGACCGCACTTCGCCTCGGCCCCGGTTGTGCATGATGACGTAGTTGGCGCCGGCGGCCGCGGCAGCCTCCGCCAGCCGTGGATCTTCAGCGCAGCGCACGTCATTGACGATGCTCGCGCCGGCCGCCAGGGCGGCAGCCGCCACCTCCGGCTTGACCGTGTCGATGGAGACCCGCGCCGCAAGCTCGCCCGCCAGCAACTCGATGACCGGCACCACACGCGCGATCTCTTCGGCGGCAGGCACATGGCCGAAGCCTTCGGCGTACGTTTGACCGGCTGGCCGGGAGGATTCGCCCCCGACGTCCAGCACGTCGGCACCCTCCTCGAGCAACCGTCGGCCGTGATCGACCGCCGCGCTAGGGTCGAGGTACCGGCCACCGTCGCTGAATGAGTCTGGCGTCACATTGATGACCCCCCACAGCTCAGGCATCGGAACCTCCGTCAACTACCCGGCGCTGGGGACTTCACGCGGGCGGGGCTGAAAGATGGCGCCCTTCCGCTTTTCTTCGCTCTCGCGCCGCTTCTCCGCATACGTCGGAACGCTCACGATGGCCGATGGCGGCAACTCGTTGCCGGTCATGATCGCTTCGATCTCGTCGCGGCCGAGGGTCTCCCTCTCGAGCAACGCTTCGGCGATCGCATCGAGCTCC
>CALLDH010000299.1 GCA_937998345.1 uncultured bacterium
GGAACACCTTCGAGAGCGCGAAGTAGGCTTTCCGAATTTCGGCGCGCTCCGCATCCATCGCGACCCCGAGAAGCTCGTAGTGATTCAGCTTGTTCGAATGATGGAACGCTTGGATGATCCGCTCCTGAAGCACACCGTCGATCTCGACATCCTCGACCAGCTCCGTCTCCGGCGGCGCGCTCGACGCCTTGGGAGCAACCCACTCGACGAGCTTCAAAGAGACCAGCCGTTCGATCGATGCGAACACCTCCGCAGGCGCGAGCACGGTTAGATCGGCGATGTCATCGACATTGAGGACCCCGTCGATGCAGGAATGGATGAACCCCTCCTGCGCGCTGATGTCGTGTTCCCCGACATCAGCGTCTTCGACCAGTCGCGGGATCTTCTCCTCCGCCATCGAACGCCTAGCTGCCCCCCTACCCAAACAGTCTAACGTGGCCGTTCCACTGACATCCACTTCGCAGGCGCTAGGCGACGAGCCACTCCAGTAGAGCCTTCTGGGTGTGTAGCCGGTTTTCCGCCTCGTCCCAGACTCGGGATTGCGGACCATCGATGACCGATGCGCTCACCTCCTCGCCCCGATGGGCAGGCAGGCAGTGAAGGAAGATCGCGTCTGGGGCGGCACGCTTCATCGCGGCGTCGTCGACGATGAAGCCCGAAAACGCGCGCCGCCGCTCCTCGGCCTCGCCTTCCTGACCCATGCTGGCCCAGACGTCGGTGGCGACGACTTGTGCGCCGTCCAAGGCCTCTTCGGGACGTTCGACGACGCGAATCTTCGCCCCGCGGGCAAGTCCTTCGGCCAATACCTGCTCATCTGGCTGGTAGCCAGGCGGGCAGGCGAGCACGAGCTCGAAGCCGGCCACGGCGGCAGCCGCGATCCAAGAATGCGCCATGTTGTTGCCATCGCCGATCCAGGCGACGCGCACACCCTCTAGCGACGGCCCGAAGCTCTGACGAATGGTCATCATGTCGGCGAGCAACTGCACCGGATGAAACTTGTCGGAGAGCCCGTTCACGACGGGAATCGTCGCATGGCCCGCAAGCGCTTCGAGTCGGTCGTGACCGAACGTTCGATAGACGGCCCCGTGCACGTAGCGGCTCAACATGAGGGCCGTGTCTTCAATTGGCTCGCCCCGCCCGAGCTGCGTGTCTTGGGAGTTAAGCGTCACCGGCTGCGCGCCGAGCTCGTGAATCCCCACCTCGAAGGAGAGGCGTGTTCGTGTCGATGCCTTTTCGAACACGACCGCGACCGACTTGCCCTGCAACGGCTGCGGGTGTGCGGGCGTCCCGCGGAGGGCCTTGAGCTCGGCTGCCCGGTCCAGAACCCCGAGGAGCTCGTCACGACTGAGGTCGAAGATCGTCAGGAAGTGCTGTGTCATGACGTTCTCGGTGCATCGCTGAGGATTCTCTCGAGAATCGCAAGACCCTCGTCGAGCTCCTCTTGGGTCACATTGAGGGAGGGAGAGATTCGAACCACATGGCCGCCCGCAAGCGTGAGCAACAGCCCGGACGCATGAACGGCCGCGATAATCGCGCCCGGATCGACGTCGTCGGCCAGGACCAGGCCCTGCAGCAAGCCGAGGCCCCGCGTACCGACTGTGCTCGAAAGGCGTGCGTCGAGCTCAGTGAGCCGGCCAGCCAAGTACTGCCCGAGGGTCCGGGCATTTTCGATGAGCCCTTCCTCGTCCATGATGTGCAGCACCGCAAGACCCGCAGCGCAGGCCAGCGGATTGCCACCGAATGTGCTCGCATGGCTTCCGGGAGGAAGCCCGCCAGCGAGACGCTCGGTCACCGCCATCGCGCCGAGCGGGAAGCCTCCGCCAATGCCCTTCGCGAGCGAGCAGGCGTCCGGGACGACGTCAAACCACTCTTGCGCCAGGAAACGACCGGTCCGTCCGTATCCCGTTTGAATCTCGTCGAAGAAGAGCAACGTGCCCCGCTCGTCGCAAATGCGCCGCGCGCCTTTCACGAATTCATCGGTGGCAACGACGATGCCGCCCTCGGCTTGCACCGGCTCGAAGATGACGGCTGCCGTCCGGTCGGTCACGGCTGCATCGAGCGCTGCGAGGTCGTTGAAGTCGATGAAGCTGACGCCCTCCACCAACGGCTCCATACCCTTGTGGTACTTGATCTGCCCTGTCAGCGACAGCGCACCCATGGTCCGACCGTGAAAGCTATTGAACGTCGATACGAACTCCACCCGCTTTTCATCCCCGCGGTCATGATGGTACCGACGCGCGAGCTTGAGCATCGACTCGTTGGCCTCGGAGCCGCTATTACAGAAGTAGACCTTGTCGAACGGAGTTCGCGCGCAAATCGCCTCGGCCAGCTCGATGGCGCGGTCATTGTAAAAGATATTCGACACGTGCATGAGGCGGGCCGCCTGCTCGCCGATGGCCGCCGCAAGCGTTGGATGGCTGTGCCCCACCGAAAGCACGGAAATCCCGCCGGACAGGTCCAGGTACTCACGGCCCGACGCATCGGTCACGCGACGGCCAAGCCCGTGCGTCAGAACGAAGGGCGCGGGCGCGTAGTTGCCGAGCTGAACCTCTTGCGCAGTGCGAAGCATGTCATCCTGCCTGGTCATGGTCTGCCCCTGGGGAAGCCCGGGGCATACCACCATTGCCCAAGGCCGTCGACCCTGGTCCGGCAGGCTCAGCGCGTGATTTCCGTGCCGATGCCTTCGTCGGTGAAGATCTCGAGCAGCACCGCATGGCGCACCCTGCCGTCGATGATGTGCACTTTGCGGACACCACCTGCCAGTGCGCTCAGCGCACAGTCTACCTTCGGGATCATTCCGCCTTGAATGACGCCGTCGAGCTTGAGGGCGTCGATCTCCGACGCGCTCAGCGAGCTCGCCACCTCACCGTCCTTGCCGCGAACTCCTTCGATGTCGGTGAGCAGCACGAATTTCCGCGCGGGAAGCGCCTCGGCCACCTTGCCAGCAACGGTGTCGGCGTTGACGTTGAGCGACTTCCCTTCGGCGTCGACTGCGATCGGCGCAATGACCGGAATGAAACCGTCCGCAACGAGCCGGCGCACGACCTCTGGATTGACCTGCGTCACCGCTCCCACGCGGCCGGGGTCGACCCACTTCCCGCTCTTGGTCTTCATCTTGTCGACCTTCTTCGCGCGCAGGAAGGCATCGTCTTTTCCAGTGAGCCCGACGGCGCGGCCCCCGTGCCCTGCGATCAACGAGACGATTTCCGAATTGACCTTGCCGCCCAGGACCATCTCTACGACGTCCATCGTGTGGTCGTCAGTAACGCGGAGCCCTGCGAGCCGCTCCGAGACCACACCGAGCGCCTTGAGCATCTGGTCGATCTGGGGCCCTCCCCCGTGCACTACCACCGGATGAAGCCCCACGTACTTCATCAACACCACGTCGCGCGCAAAGCTGTCCCGCAACTCGGGATCGACCATCGCATTGCCACCGTACTTGATGACGAAGATGTCCCCATGGAACTCCCGAATGTAAGGGAGTGCCTCTTGAAGGGTGGCGGCTTTTTGGATCAGGTCATCCACGGGGACGCGTATAGCAGAAGACCGGGACCAGGGCCGTTTCGAAGGCCGAGACCGTTTCCGGCGCCGGGACCGCGTCAGTACCGGCGAGCGCGACTGCGAGCTTTACAGTCTGTAACCGCCCCCTACCAGCCGCTCGCCCCCGTTCGACGACCGTTCACCGATCGTATCGAACGACTCGCTTGATAGCTGCATCGCGTCAGCGATGAGTGTGATAGCTCCGAGACGATGACACAGACACAAACGGTCAAGACGTTCTACACAGACAACCTCAAGCGCGGTCGCGTGGGAGGAACCATTCAGAACTACATGGGCTTCTTCGATGAGTCGAACGGCGGGGGTCTCGAGGCGCGCAAGGCGAAGTACGCCGAGATGATCAATAACTACTACGACGTCGTCACCGATTTCTATGAGCATGGCTGGGGGCAGTCATTTCATTTTGGGCCAAGGGCCAAGGGCGAGGCGTTCGAGGCCTCACTCGCGCGCACGGAGCACTATCTCGCGCTTCGGCTCGGCCTTAAGCCCGGCATGAAGGTCCTCGACGTGGGCTGCGGCGTTGGCGGACCGATGCGCTCGATCGCTCGGTTCTCCGGCGCCACGATCGAGGGGGTCAACAACAACGACTACCAGATCGAAAAAGTCGGAAGCCACAGCGCGAAGGCAGGCCTGTCGCACCTTTGCTCCGCCTTCAAAGGCGATTTCATGAATTTGAAGGTGCCCGACGCCACCTACGATGCCGCGTATGCAATCGAGGCAACGTGCCACGCGCCGGACAAGGTCGGGGCGTTTGGCGAGGTCCACCGCGCGCTGAAGCCAGGCGCCCTGTTCACCGGCTACGAGTGGTGCATGACCGACAAGTTCGACCCGAACGACGCTCAACATCAGGCAATCAAGAGCGAGATCGAAGTCGGCGACAGTCTCCCCGACATCGCCAGCGTTCCCGAAACGATTCAGGCGCTCGAGGCTGCCGGCTTCGAAGTGCTCGAACACTTCGACGCGGGAGCTCGGAGCGACCCAGAAACCCCGTGGTACCTGCCTCTCTGGGGCGAATCGACCAGCTTCATGGGAATCCGCCGCGGGCGAATCGGCCGGCGCATCGCGCGGCGAACGATCGGTGGCTTGGAAGCGCTCGGTATCGCTCCGAAGGGCTCCAAAGCCGTGAGCGAGATGCTCGGCCGAGGCGCCGACGCCCTCATCGCCGGCGGCCAGGCGGGCGTCTTTACCCCAAGCTACTTCTTCCTCGCGCGCAAGAAGGCGTGAATGGCTTGAGCGGAGACAGCAGTCTCCAGGCCGAGCGAGAAGCGACATATCCGCCTCCCTACCCGGAGGCGTGGTACGTCGTGGCCCGCGCGGAAGACGTGTCCGACCGGCCGACGCAAGTGCGCGTTGCGGGAAACCAGTTGGTGCTGTTTCGTGACGGCGGACGCAGGGTCCGCGCCATCGGTGCCTACTGCCCGCACATGGGTGCGAATCTGGCCGATGGAGTGGTCCGCGACGGCTGCGTCGAGTGCCCGTTTCACAAGTGGCGGATCGACGGAGAGGGACAGGTCGTTCGCATGCCCGACGGGCAGCGCCCCGAGCCACGGCACCGAACTAGATCCTGGGCTGTTGAAGAGCTGCACGGATGGGTCTGCATCTATCACCGGCATGGTGATCTCGATCCTGGCCCCGCGCCCGAGCCACGCTACCTACCGGAACGACTACCCGAGATCGAGCAAGGGGATCTCCGTTTGTGCGGAGAGTACGACGCCGGGCCGGTCCACATGCACCTGCTCGAGTTCGTCGAGAACAGCGTCGACTTCCAGCATTTTGCGCCCGTCCATGGAGACTTGCGGGTTCCATGGACGAACGTACGTGTGCCCGGCATGCGCCTCGAACACGAGGCGACATGGAGACGAGACGATCGCGAACCACACGTTTCGTGGTTTGAAAACAGCGCGAAGCTCGTGTTTCGTGGAAAGGTGATCCCCAGCTCAGGCGCCGTTGCGGTCGTCCGCCTCGAAGGCCCGGGTGGCATCGTCCGCTTCGATTTCAGCCTCAACGCCCGACCTGGACGCCTGGTGATGTTCCAGAGCCACACGCCCGTCGCGCCGCTCACACAGCACGTCCGCTTCCGATGGTTCGGCGACTCCAACATGTCGAAGCTCCAGGCGGCATTCATCGTGGGCAACTGGGTTTCGCAGTGGCGCCAGGACATCGGAATCTGGGAACGGAAGATCTACCAGCAAAAGCCGCTGTTATCTCGGGGCGACGGCCCGGTTCATCAGCTGCGCAAGTGGTATTCCCAGTTTTACCCAAGCGCTCGCGCGGGAGCCTGAGCTCGGACCTCTGTGACAAGCGCCGCTCAGTGGAAGTTTATCGTCTCGCGGATGGGCCGTCGCGCAGGCGCCCCACGGCAGGCCAGATCGAGAGCTTTGCTCTCGGGTACTGTGCTAGCCTCTGTCGGATGATCGAGCGTTTCCCGCGCCAACCGCCGGCAAGGTCCTAGAAGATGGCGCGCTTTCTCGCAGCCTGTCGCTTTCTCCTCGTCATTCCCGTGGTCGGGTGCGTGCTACTGACCGCGGGGGTCGTCATCATGGGCATCGGCCGCATCGTGACGGCAGGAGCTCAGGTGCTCCAATCCGGCGACTTCTCGGCGAAGGCTTCCAAGACGATGTCCCTCGCCGTGATCGAGATCATCGATCTGTTCCTGGTCGGGACGGTCGCGTACATCGCGGCCATCGGGATCTACAAGCTATTCATCAGCGACGCCGAAATCGAGCTGCCCATGCGCCTGAAGATCAACACCCTGAAAGACCTCGAGGACAAAATCATCGGCGTCATCGTGGCTGCCCTCGCGGTCGCGTTTCTTGGCCAGGCCGCCGGCTCATCCGAACCCGCGGCGCTACTCAACTACGGCGGGGGGATTGCACTGGTGATCGCAGCGCTGGGCTTCTTCGTGCGTCACGTGGGCACGGAACGCGAGCCTAGCGACGAGGGGTGAGCGGATGAACAAGCCGGTCAAGATCACGTTGATCGGGGTCACGATCTTGGTTGGCAGCATCATCGTCGCCCTCGCTCTCCTGCCGATCCTCCTCAAGGATCGCATCATCGAGCGCCTGCGCACCGAGCTGAACGAGCAGCTCAACGCGACGGTTACCTTCTCTGATGTCGATGCGTCGCTGCTCTCGACCTTTCCCACGCTCACCGCGGAAATCAGCTCGCTGCGGATCATTGGAGAAGGAGACTTTGAAGGGGTGTCGCTCGTCTCGGCGGAGTCGATCGCAGCAGGCGTAGACCTCGTTGCCCTGGTCATGCAGGACGCGATTCAGGTCGAGTCGATCGGGATCGACCACCTGGAGCTCCATTTAATCGTCACCGAGAACGGCAAGGCCAACTTCGACATCATCGCAGAGCCCTCGGAGGTTCCGGGGGGGACCGCTGAGGAATCTGAGGACCTCGTCTTCGAGATCGAGCACTACTGGATCGAGGAGGGCGTCGTCACGTATGACGAGCCCGGGATCAGTGTGACCGCGGCGGGGCTCACTCATGAAGGCAGTGCGAAGATCTCCGGGTCGATTCAGGAGCTCGCCTCCGAGACCCGGATCGAGGCACTCACGGTCAAGCTCGGCCGGGTCACCTACCTCATGAGGGCGAAGACGCGCGTGGACGTGGACGCTAGGATCGATGGCGAGCTGCGGTATCTCCAGCTCGACGAGATCCGGATTGCGGTGAACCAGCTTGCCATAGGTGGTTCGGGTGGCGTCGGCTGGGCGGACGATGGTATCGAGCTCGACCTGAAGCTGGCTTCCGAGAAGGGTCTGCCGATGAAGGCGCTGGTCTCCGCGATTCCCAACGCGTATGCGGCGGACTTCGCGGGATTGAAGGCAAGCGGCACGTTTTCACTGGCGGCCGCACTCAAGGGACAGCTCGGCCCGGACGATGGCGACGTCCCCTCCTTCTCGGTAGTGGCAAACGTTCGAAATGGGGCGCTCAAGTACCCCAACCTGCCGCTCGGCATCACGGACTTGAATCTCGACGCGAAGCTCAATCACCCTGGTGGCAATCTCGACAAGATGACGATCTCCGTGCCGAAGTACGGCCTCGTCGCGGGAAAGAGCCACGCGGAAGGAAGCCTGAGCGTCGCCAAGCCGCTGTCGCAAGCAAACGTCGACCTCACGCTCAACGGCCGACTCGATCTCGCCGAGGTTGCCAAGGCGTATCCAATTTCCGACGTCGACGCGCTTGCCGGGCTCATCGTCGCAAACATCGAGCTCAGCACGCGGGGCGAACGGATCGTGCAGCTAACTGGTAATATCAAAGCCTCCGACGTGCTCTATCGGCCGTCCGGAGCTCCAGCCATTCAGGTCAGCACGGCGCGTTTCGCCCTCTCGCCCGAGAGCACAACGATTCAGGAGCTGCGCGCGAAGGTCGGCGAGAGCGACGTGGCGATCCATGGGCTGGCATCGCCGCTCACCACTTTCATGATGGAGGACCAGACGATCACAGCCAGTGCATGGCTGAAGTCGAATGACCTGCGGGTGGATGATTTCCTATCCAACGGCGAGCCAGCGGCCAAGGGATCGGCGACACAGCAACCCAGCTCGTTCGTCTTGCCTGAGAACGTGGATGCGAAGCTGCAATTCGATGTTCGCAAGCTCAGCTACGGAGACCTACTGCTCCGTGACTTCGTGGGAACGGGGAGGATTCGCAACGGCAAGCTCACCCTGCGCGGCGTTCGCGCCAAGGCGCTCGGCGGCACGATGAAGCTCAGCGGCATGGTGAGCACTCCGTCTGCCGGCCCCCCGACCTACGAGATGGACTACGTCGCTGAGAAGGTGAGCTTCGCGGAGGCCTTTCAGGCCCTGCCCTCGATGCGTGCGTACGCGCCGATCGCGAGTTTTCTCGATGGGCGCTTTTCGACGGACCTCAAAGCCAGTGGAACGCTCGGCGACGATCTATCGCCCAAGCTCGACTCGATCGACGCCGGGGGACTCGTTGCCGCCCTCCAGAGCAAGCTCCGCAGCGACTTCAAACCACTGGGCGCGCTCAACAGCGCCATTCCCGCAATCCCCAAGCCGCTCGACGTCCAAAGTTTCAAGACGCGGTTCAGGATCGAAGATGGCGCGGTCAAGGTGAAACCCTTTCCGGTCAAGGCGCGGGGAATCACGATGCAAGTCGGCGGAACGCACGGGTTAGACCAGGAGATGAGGTACCAGGTCACCAGTGACGTCCCCTTAGACGGGCTCTCGTCGACACTCGCCAAAGAAGTGAAGTCGCTCGGCTTAGATTTGTCCAAGGCCAAGACAGTTGCGGTGCGGGCGAACCTCACCGGCTCGATCGATTCGCCGCGCGTCTCGGTCGATCTCGACTCACACGCGCTTCGGGGCGCCGTTGCAGACGCGATATCCGCGGAGCTTGCGGAACAGAGGGCGCGCGCACTGAAGGAAGTGGAGCAGCAGACCGAGAAGCTCATCGCCGAAGCCCAGAAGCGCGCCGACCAGGTGCGAAAAGAGGCCAGAAGGGCTGCAGGCGCCGCCCGGAAAGAAGGCTACGCGCGGGCCGCGCAGGTCGAGAAAGAGGGAGAGGTCAACCCGTTAGCGAAAATCGCGGCCCGAGAGGGGGCCAAGAAAGTGCGCCAAGAGACCGACAAGCGCGCCGATCAGATGATCGCGGAAGCCGACAAGCGGGCCGATCAACTGGTGGCCGAGGCCCAGAAGCGTGCGGCAGACATGCTCGCCGAAGCGGCCAGGCGGAGTGAACAAGGGACCGAGGCGGCAGAGCAGCAGACGGACCGGCTGCGTTGATGAGAGTGCATCGTCGACCTCGAATAAAGGATCGCGTCGATGGTTACCCTCCCTCTGGTGAATCGTCGAGGATCTCGATGTAAAGGTTTCGAATCTCGCCAATCCGATCGTCGAGCGCGTCGAGCGTCCAGGACGAGGTATCGATGGGCGGGAGTACCACCACCTCGACGACGGCGGGACGCACGACAAATGCCCCCTTGGGCAGTGCGTCGAGAACGTTGCGAAACACGACGGGGACGATGGGGACGCCCGCATCCATGGCAAGACGGAAGGCGCCCTTCTTGAAGCGGCCGACGGCTGCCGTCGTCGAACGGGTGCCTTCAGGCGCGATGATCAACGAACGCCCATGGCGAAGGGCTTCGACGGCCGGCCCGAGGGCCTGAATCGCCTTCGCGGTGTTCGATCGATCGACAAACACGACCCCGGCCGCGCTGAAGAGAGGACCGAAGATCGGGTTCTGACGAAGCTCCTGCTTGGCAATACCAGTGAAATCCCGGCGGAGAAGCTTGAGCATCAGCACGAGCTCCAGCCCGCTTTGATGGTTGAAGATGAATACCGCGGGGCGATCCGACCAGAGGTGTTCCTGGCCTTCGACTCGAAGATCGATCCCCGCAGCCGACGCCGCAAGGTCCCCCCAAACCGACCCCATGACGTTGACCGCTTCGCGCTTGGAACGGTTGAGAAGCCCTGCAGCCACACCGAACCCCACCGATGGCGCCAGGCTCCCATAGAGCAGCCCCGTACGAACGACATCCCCGAACGTCGGTGTTCCACGGCTCGTGAAACGACGAACCGGCCATTGCCTCTCCTTCGCGATCTGGGCGAGCTTTCGGTTGGGGTTGAGAGGGCGCGGACGCCCGACCAGCTCGAACAAGGGTAGGTCTTCGTCGCTGTCCGAATAGAAGTAGCTCTGCTCGAGATCGAGGTCGTACTTGGACGCGAGGCTCCGGCCAGCCGCGGCCTTCCCCTCTCCGTAACAGGTGGGCTTGACCACCTTGCCCGTGAGGATCCCGTCCTCAACGCCGAGCCGAGTGTAGAGGAGGTGTTCGATCCCAAGCTCCTTGGCCACTGGCTCGGCTTGATAGCGTGTGGCGGAAGTGATGATGGCGACCGTGTGTCCCATTTCCTGGTGCGCTTTCACCAAGGCACGGGACTCCGGATAGATCTGAGTTGCCAGATGTCTCTCGAAAGTGTGCTGACCTGCTTCCTCCAATACGCGTTCAGCCATGCCTCGGTAGACAGCTGAGGTGGCCGACACGAACGTCGAGAATCCGGTTCGGCCAAACGCAAAGGAAAGTGTCGCGCGCAACGAGTCGGTGAGGTCTTTGGGCGAGAGGCGACCCGAGGTGAACTGGTCCCGTGTGAACGCCGTGGCCGAGAAGCCCGCAAACAGAGTTTGATCCAGATCGAAGAACGCTCCCACGTTCGGACCGGAGGGCCCCGTTCGGATTTCCTGAGTGAGCTGCTCGTGGAGGGTCATCGAATCCGTCGAGCATACCCCAACTCGCGCCGGCGCCCCTAGGCGGCTTTTTCGTCGAGCAAGCGTCTCAGCGCTGCAATAAAAACCTCTGGTTCCTGGGCGCCTGGAATGAGATACCGGCCGTCGAGAATGAACGACGGCACCGCATGAATGCCCTTACTCAGCCAGAACCGCTGCTCCTCGCGCACGGTATCGACATAGCGCCCATCGTGTAAGACGGCCCGGGCCCCGTCTTCATCGAGACCTGCACGCGCTGCGGCGCCTGCCAACACCTTTGGATCGTCGACGTTCTCTCCCAGCGAGAAGTTGCTTTCGAACAACGCCAGCTCGAGCTCGGTTTGTTTCCCCTGCTCACCGGCCCAGTGCAGCAACTGGTGCGCCCTGAACGTGTTGTGCATGCGCATGCCCTCGTAAAAACGAAACTCGACGCCAAGTGCCTCGGCGATCTGCGTCAGACGCTCCCGTGCCGCCTGGCTTTGCGCCACGCTCGTCCCGTACTTCTGAGCAAGATGCTCCCGCAACTCCTGCCCCTCGGCTGGCATCTGAGGATTGAGCTCGAATGGATGCCAGTGAAGGTCGACCTCCACCTCATCGCCCAACTGCGCCAGCGCCCGTTGCAGTTGCGTGAAGCCGATGATGCACCAAGGGCAAACGACATCGGAGACGAGGTCGATGCGTAGCGGAGTCGTTGCTGTGCTCATGACGAGGTGCCCTGCCTGAACTCCTCATGGCAACGCAGCCTCGGATCGTCAACCGAGTGAAAAAGGGGACAGTCCCCTTTCTACAGTCAACGCTCGTCGGGTGCGATCAATTAACCCTTCCAAAAAGGGGACAGTCCCCGTTTTTTGCGTGCGGCTTGTACTTCGGCGACTTCGGCGGTGGCCGGGTGGGAGAGCCAGGCGGTGGGGACCTGTATGGGCATGTCTAGCAGCTGTTGTGCGTAGGCTTTGCCCTGCGGGTCGAAGCGGAGAGATGCGGTGCCTCCTCCCCCGAGGGCGTTGCGGAGGACGAAGTTGAGGGCGTCGATGCCAGGTAGCTCGTAGCGTTGCACCGGTCCCTCGATTCGATGGCTGAACCGGTCGGCCACGACGTCGACGGAAACCTGATCTTTCAGAAGCGGGAGGAAGTCCGGGTGACGCGCACGGACGCCGATGTTTGCGTCTGCGCCTTTGTCGCCACTTCGAGCGTGAGCGACGGCGATGAGTGGGAGCTCGACAGGATCGTCGACTGGGACTGGATCGGCGGGAAGCGCTTCTTTCGGCGTGCTCGCAGAACCCAGGGTCACGGTCGGCTCTTGGTACAAAACCGGCTCACCATCGAGGTAGATCTCGGGGTGAAAACGCTCGCGCGGGACGAGGTAGCTTCGTAGCCGCACGAGCGGCGTTGGTTTGGGAAGCCCGCGCCCGCCTGCGGTGAGGCCCGCCACGACCAACCCAAAGGAGCCCAGCTCACGGACGACCGCCCGGAGCGCCCGACGCGAGTCGTGATGCAGGGCGACCTTCACGATGACTTCGCGCGTGTGTTGCGCGCGCGCATGCGGCCCATAGGTGCTTTCAGCGCCGAGGATTTCGATGTCGAAATCGCGCAGGCCGGCAAAGCCTTCCCGCTCGAGGAGGTGCTCGGCGCGTCGAATGAAGCCGCTTGCGAAACGATTCGCCTTCCTCGAGGCGTCGCGCCCGCCGATGAACACCAGACCTGTGATCTTGTAGCCATCCACGACCTGGGCGCAGGCTTTCAATGTTGCCGGAGCTGGCCTACCCAGGGCTCCCTGCACCTCGACGCGGTCTGTTCCCACCTGAGTGAGCTCGACGTGTCGCCAATCGCAGGTCACGTCGGGCAATAGATACCCGGACGGATCGCCTATCTCGTAGATCAACTGCTCGGAGGCGGTGCGAACATCGACCAGACCTCCGGTGCCATCGGGCTTGGTGAGCACGAACGAACCATCCGCCCGGCACTCGGCCATCGGGTATCCGAGGTCGTGCCAAGAAGGCATGTCCTCCCAGTCGGTCAGCAAGCCCCCCGTCGACTGCGGCCCGCATTCGAGCAGATGCCCCGCGAGACTTCCCTGGGAAAGGCGGTCGAGGTCCTCCGGTCCCCAGCCGAACTCGTGAATCAGCGGCCCGAGCGCGAGCGCTGAGTCCACACATCGTCCGGTAATCACCACGTCTGCCCCAGCCCCGAGCGCAGCGGCGATCGGACGAGCCCCGAGATAGGCGTTGAAGCTCAGCGGTTCGGTGACCAGCGAAGAGCCGTCACTCATCTCGGCGATCGCAAGCGCGCCGACCTCGTCGATGCGATCCATCAAGTTGTCACCCTCGACCCAGGCGATCCGTATCGACGCCCCCGCTCGCTCGGCCATGGAACGGAGCGCGTCGGCCGCGGCCTTCGGGTTCACTCCACCGGCATTCGTCACGACACGCACCCCTTGCTCGACGAACCGCGGCAGGTCACGCCCGATCATTCCGATCACGTCGGTGGCATACCCAAGTGCCGGGTCCTTTGCCCGCGCCCGGGTAAGGATCCCCATCGTGATCTCGGCAAGCGCCTCGAAGAAGATGTAGTCACATCGCCCGGAGTCGAGCAGCTGCGGCGCAGCAAACGAGCTGTCCCCCCAGGCACCCGCTGCTCCCCCGATAACGACAACTCGCTCTTCGCTACGCGTCATAACTTACTTCTTTGGGGGCATCTCGTGCAGCTGTCCGCGGCAAACGCAGGTCGCAGGAAACACATGGCCAGCAGGAAGCCGACCATCGTGGCAGAAGGCGCGCCCATCGTGCAGTCCAGATCCCGGTGGTTCTACCTCATCTCAACCCGTCACCCGCCAGAAAAGGGGACTGTCCCCTTTTTGGAAGGGTTAATGGGGCGCACCGATCGGGGGCGGGAGCTTGCCAATACTCAAACTGGCCGCAGGACACTGTGGTATCAGTCGAGGCTGGATGTACACCAGGAAGAACTACTCGGTTAGGGACATGGCGTCGTGGACGCTGCGGGACACGGTCCTGCTGCTCTTCATCGCACTGATCCCCGTCGTCATCTACCAAATCTTCGGCCAAAAGTGGCTGCATCTGCCGTGGCTGCCGATTGCCGTGGTGGGCACGGCGGTCGCCTTCGTCATCAGCTTCCAGAACAACGCCACCTACGACCGAGTTTGGGAAGCGAGGAAGATATGGGGCGGGATCGTGAACGCATCGAGATCCTGGGGCATCGTGGTGAACGACTTCATCACGAACGACTTCACCGACGAGAACGTCAGCGATGCCGAGCTGAGGGCCATCCGCAAAGAGCTGATCTTCCGGCACATCGCCTGGCTGACCGCGCTGAGACACGCGATGAGGCAACCGAAGCCGTGGGAGCACTTCATGGAACACCCGTCGAACCATGGATGGCGCGATGCGGTTCCCGTCAGAGAGCACCGATATCCTCTCGAAGAGGAGCTCACCCCCTATCTCTCGGATGAGGAGCTCGCCTACGCCTTGGCGAAGTCCAATAAGTCCACACAGCTGATTTCTCTCCAATCAAAACAACTCCGACAGCTCCGGACTCGCGGTCTGATCGAAGACTTCAGGCACATGGAGATGGAGAACATCCTGACGGAGCTCTATGCGCTTCAAGGGAAGTCGGAGCGAATCAAGAACTTCCCCTACCCCAGGCAGTACGCGACCCTCAACTGGCTCTTTTTGTGGATCTTCATGTTACTTCTGCCTTTTGGCGTGATGTTCGAGTTCGACAGAATCGGGACCGCGTTGATCGACAGGTACCCCCTCATCGGCGCCAATTTCGTCTGGTTGAGCATACCCTTCAGCGGCCTGGTCATGTGGGTTTTTCACACCATGGAGAGGATCGGCCGGGTCAGTGAGAACCCATTCGAAGGGACGCCCAACGACGTGCCGATCACGACGATTTCTCGGGGCATCGAAATTGATCTTCGTGAGATGCTCGACGAGGATCCTGCGACAATTCCGCCGCCAATCGAAGCCCAGAACCATGCACAGATGTAAGAGGAACCATGAGCAGATACGAAGAGGTTTTTGAGAACAACCGCAAGTGGGTCGAGGAGAACACAGCGCGTGATCCCGACTTCTTCAAGCGCCTCGCAGACCAGCAACACCCAGATTTCCTGTTCATTGGGTGCGCCGACAGTCGAGTCCCTGCCAACGACATCATGGGGCTCCAACCGGGAGAGGTTTTCGTTCACCGTAACG
>CALLDH010000300.1 GCA_937998345.1 uncultured bacterium
AGAGCAGGAGGTTCCTTCGGTGCGGCTAGGAGAGCATGTCCTGCACGAGCTCCGGGGCTTAGATCCGGTCGCTTACGTTCGTTTCGCCAGCGTCTACCGGGATTTTCAAGACATCGGGGAGTTCCTCGACGAGCTCACCAACCTCAAGGACTGAGATGTGGTCGGACTTCGAGCGCGAGGTGATGGAACAGGCGGTCGAGGAGGCCAAGCGCGGCCGTCCGAGCCCGAACCCGCGCGTCGGAGCCGCCATCGTTCGCGATGGGAAGCTCCTCTCCGTGGGGCATCACGAGCGGGCTGGTGAGGCGCACGCCGAGGTCGATGCCATCGAAAACGCCGGCGCCTCGGTTGAGGGCGCGACGCTCTTTGTGACCTTGGAGCCCTGCAACCACCGGGGCCGCACCGGTCCCTGCACCGAAGCAATCCTCGAGGCCGGCATTGCGCGCGTGCTGATTGGGTGCCGCGACCCAGCGCCACACGTCGCGGGGGCCATCGAGCGTTTGCGCAGCGCGGGCGTCGAGGTCGAGGTCGGACTCATGGAACAAGAATGCACTGCGCTCGTCGCTGACTTTGCCAAGCACATCAGGACCGGGCTTCCCTTCGTCACGCTGAAGGCGGCCGTGACGCTGGATGGAAAGATCGCCACACGCACAGGCGACTCGAAATGGATCACCGGCGAGGAGGCTCGAACCGAGGCCCACCGGATGCGTGAGCAGAGCGACGCAATTCTGGTGGGAGTGGGGACCGTCCTCGCCGACGACCCTGCGCTCACAGTGCGCCATGTCGCAGGACAAGATCCGACTCGGGTCGTGCTCGACGCCGACCTGCGAACCCCAGCGGACGCGGCCGTCCTCGCCCAGGCTCCGGCGTCTAGTGCCAGGACGCTGCTCTTCCATGCGCACGACGCGGACCCCTCCCGCCGCGAGGCTCTGAGCGGCCCGGCCGTCGAGTTGATCCCAGTTTCGCGAGACGCTCGGGGCGTCGACCTAATAGAGGTGTTGAGCGAATTGGGTAAGCGGAATGTGGTGCGACTACTGGTCGAAGGCGGCTCAGGCGTTCATGGCACGTTCTTGGATCTCGGTCTCGCCGACCGTGCCGAGATTTTCATCGCGCCTCGCATCCTCGGCGACGCAGACGCGATTACCTTTGCGGCCGGCACCGGGGTCCAATCGATCGAGCGAGCATGGCGCCTGGTCCGCACACGAGTCCGGAGTTTTGGGTCGGACTGGTTGGTCTCTGGCGATTTCGAGAGGATGGAATAGATGTTCACCGGATTGATAGAGCAGGTCGGCACCGTCGCTGATCTCGAACGACGCGGCGACGGGTTGTCGGTCCGCATTCACTGCGCCCTTCATCCGTACGAGCTCGGCGAATCGATCGCCGTGAACGGAACGTGTCTCACGGTGAAGTCGTTCGCGGAAGGGTACTTCGACGCAGATGCATCGATCGAAACGCTAGACAAGACCAACCTCGGTGACTTACGCGACGGCGACCGAGTTCACCTCGAGCGCGCGCTTGCGCTCGGCGACCGTTTGGGTGGCCACTTGGTGACCGGTCATGTGGATGGCGTCGGTACGCTAGTCGAACGGGCCCCGTCGGGAGACTACGTGCGCGCGAGCTTCGAGGTACCCGAGAGGCTCGCCCCTTTCCTGGCGCCGAAGGGCTCGATCACCGTCAACGGCGTTAGTCTGACCGTGAACACTGTCGCAGGCACTCGTTTTGACGTGATGTTGGTGCCCTACACCCTGAACGAAACCACCTTCGGAGACATGTCGAGCGCGACTCGGGTCAACCTCGAGGTCGATATTCTCGCCAAGTACGTCGCGAGCCTGATGGGCAAGCCCGGCGTGGACGCCGCCGAGGGCTGAGGAATTGCGGTAGTCCGCTGGAATGGCGGGCAGTTTCGCGTCATGGTGGCGGCGATATGGTGAGCGCGATCGAGCGGGTCGTCGCGGCCTTGGATGACATCCGACAGGGGAAGCTGGTCATTCTGGTCGACGACGAGGACCGCGAAAACGAAGGCGACGTGTGCATGGCCGCCGAAAAGGTGACTCCTGAAACGATCAACTTCATGGCACGGCATGCGCGAGGGCTGATTTGTCTCAGCTTGACCGAGGACCGTATCCGTCAGCTCGACCTGCCGATGATGGTCGACGACAACCGCTCGTCGCGCTCTACGGCGTTCACGATTTCGATCGAGGCCCGTAAGGGGGTCACGACCGGCATCAGCGCCGCCGATCGCGCGCACACGATCCTGACCGCAGTCGCGGATCGCGCAGGGCCTGCGGACTTGGTGAGCCCCGGTCACGTATTCCCGCTCAAGGCGGTCGCCGGGGGCGTGCTGCAGCGCACCGGCCACACCGAGGGCTCCGTCGATCTTTCGCGGCTTGCTGGCTTGAGGCCGGCGAGCGTCATCTGCGAGATCATGAAAGACGACGGCACGATGGCGCGCTATCCGGACCTAGTCGCCTTCGCCGAGGAGCACGGCCTGCCTCTGCTCACGATCGCAGACCTGATTCAGTACCGGCTGGCACGCGAACGCCTGGTCACGCGGATTCGGCAGACGCCGGTCGAGATGGCAACGGGGCAAACCTGGACCGCTTCGGTCTACCAGGTCCAAGTCGGAAGCGAGCAACAGTTCATGGCGTTGAGCTTGGGTGAGATCACCTCGGCACCCACACTGGTGCGCGTGCACCGCGGCAGCGTGCTTGGTGATGCGTTTCAGGTACGCATGGGCGACCGTGTGCACATCGCCGACTGCGTCGCCGCCATCGAGCGCGAGGGAAACGGCGTCATTCTGTTCCTGCCCGGACACGCCGATCCGGAAACCGACCTCGCTTTCTACCTCAACGAGCCCATAAGCCGTCCACCTGAAGAGCCAGGCATCGTGCTGCGGGAGTATGGCTTCGGGGCTCAGGTGCTCTCCGACATGGGGCTCGAACGGCTGCGTGTGCTCACCAACCGGCCGCGGCGGATTCCGAGCGTCGACGCCTACGGCCTCAATGTGGTCGAACAGCTCCTGGTTTCGCCGGGTGGCGAGCTGACACGCACCGCACCACAGCAGTCGCAGGCCGCAAAGTGAGCGACGATCTCAACCCGCCGCTCGTCACGATCGAAGCGCCTGAGGACGCGCGGTTTGCCATTGTCTGGTCTCGCTTCAACCACGCAGTGGTGAGCAAGCTCCTCGACGGCGCCAAGGCGTGCTTTTCTGATTACGGCGTGTCCGACGACTCGATCTACGTCGTCGAAGTCCCTGGCGCCTGGGAGCTGCCGTACGCTGCGCAACGGCTCGCGCAGAGCAAGCGTTTCGACGCCGTCGTCGCGCTCGGCGCGGTCATTCGTGGAGGCACACCGCATTTCGACTATGTCTCGGAGGGCACCGCGCTCGGTCTCGGGCGGATCACCCTGGACACCGGCGTTCCGGTCGTCTTTGGGGTACTCACCACAGACGACGAAACCCAAGCGTTCGACCGCGCTGGTGGAGTTCACGGCAACAAAGGTCGGGACGCCGCATTGACGGCAATCGAGATGGCGGTGTTCGACAGGAAGCTTGCGGACGATGGGATCACGACGAAAGGGTCGTGAAGCCGCATTGCGCATCCTATACTTCATGGATGTGTCGAGCGTGAGTGGAACTCAAGCGATCAAGTCGTACTGGGGCCACCTCACGGGTGACGACGAGCCCTCCGAAGGGGCGGAGTTCGCGAATCAACTCGTGCGCGCCTACGCCGACCACGAAGAAGAGGTCGACGAACTCATTCGCTCCGCGAGCCACCACTGGCGCATCGAACGAATGCCGATCGTCGATCGCAACGTGCTGCGTGTCGCAATCGTCGAGCTTCGCGAGATGGGCGACATTCCCAAGCGAGTCACGCTCAACGAAGCCGTCGAGCTGGCCAAGCGATTCGGCTCGGAAGGCAGCGGCTCTTTTGTCAATGGAGTCTTGGATCGCATCGCTACCGAGCTAGGAAAGCCGTGATCGCGTACGACTTCGTTTCGGCGGCGCCAGGAAGCTTGGACGAGCTCCAAACCGAGATCATCGTCCTGCCTTTCTTCTCGGATGAACGCCCGCTGTGCGGCGCCGCTGGGCTCATCGATTGGCGTCTGTGCGGCGCGTTGTCGAGGACGCTCATGGCCGGCTATATCGACGGGCACTTCGGTGAAAAGGCTCTCGTCACCGCGCCGCCGAAGCTCAAGTCGGAGGGGCTGCTGCTCTTTGGCCTGGGACCGAGTACGGCGTTCGACGTCGGAGTCGCCGAAAGCGCGTGCAGACTGATCGCAGAAGCGTTGGCCGAAGCCAGGGTATCGAGCGCGGCGCTCGCGTTGCCGGGGCGGAGCTTGGGTTTGTTGCCTGCGCTCGATGGCATGCAGGTCTGGCTCGCCGCGGGTCCGCCCGATGGTGAGCTCGAAGAGCTCAGCATCATCGAAAGCGCAGAAGAGCATCGCGCGCTCGACTCGCTTTTCGACGGTCTGCGCCGCCAGAGCGAATCACCGCTCGATTAACGGCGCTTGGCCTTCTTGGCCGGACCTTTGGCGCGCTTCTTTGCCGCCGTGCTCCGCGTCTTGGTCACCTTGCTGCGCTTCTTCGCGGCAGCGGCCCGTTTTTTCGGAGCTACGCGTTTCTTGGTCACCTTGGTGCGCTTCTTTGGAGTATCACGCTTCTTCGTCACCTTGATGCGTTTCTTTGGGGTAGCGCGTTTCTTCGTCACCTTGGTGCGTTTCTTTGGGGTAGCGCGTTTCTTGGTCACCTTGCTGCGTTTCTTCGTGGCAGCGCCCCGTTTCTTCGGAGCTATGCGTTTCTTGGCCGCCTTGGAACGCTTCTTCGGAGCGGCGCCTCGCTTCTTCTTGGCTGCCGTGCCCCGTCGTTTCGGGGCGCCCCGCTTCTTCGTGGTTGCGCCTCGTCTCTTGGGAGCGCCGTGCTTCTTCGCGGCAGCCTTCTTCTTCGCCGCGGCCTTCTTCTTCGCCGCGGCCTTCTTCTTCGCCGCAGCCTTCTTCCGCTTCACCTCGTCGGCCTTCTTCTTCGC
>CALLDH010000301.1 GCA_937998345.1 uncultured bacterium
GACGATGAAGCCGGCCTCACCGAGGCTACGCACCAGGCGCTCCCTCACCGGACGCATCGTCAGCCCGACGTGCGTGCCGCCAAACAGAAGCCACAACAGGGCCGTCACCAATCCTTCTTCCATGGGCTCGCGCTAGCCTACGACGGTTTGTGCCCGTTCTCCAAGCGGGGGCCTCGGCCGCTCAGTTGACGTGGAACACGTCGTCGCTGATCTCAGCGCCGATCGTCGTGTTCCGCCGAATGACGTCGGCAAGCGTCGTAGCCTCGACCTCCACAACCTCTGCTGGCGTGAGCACGAGGTCGTACCAATGGCTGTCGCCCGCCCGCAGGTTTGTGAACTGCTCGATGATGACCTTGGAGAACAGCTCGCCTAGGTGTCCGCCGCTCACCGGATCCTCCGCCAGCCCGCCAACCCACAAATCGATATCGTCCACGGTCGCATAGACCGATGCCAAGCGCGCCTGAACGGCCGGGTTCGAGCTCATTTCCTCAAAGCTGAGTTTTGCGGGCAAGCCCAAGACGTTGCGCGCAGCATTGTATCCGCACAACCCGTGATCACGGCCGCGCTGGATATTCAGCGAGGCAAGGTCGAAGCCGCCGGAACCCGGAGCGCCAAAGAGGAAATTACGGACGTCGTCAACGACTTCCGGGTCGACCCGTGACATCTGCTGGGTGGCAAGCCCACGGAGGATCGGCTCGATCCCTCCCTCGTTGAGCAGTCGGTGAGGCGCGAAGAAGGCATCCCGGAGTTGCAGGTTCCCCTCCGGGATTGGATTCCCCTCCGCGTCGAGTCGAAGAAGGGTCGCGCTCAGCGCACTGTGCCCATACCGATAGGCAGCGGTCGAAAAGAGGTTCATGATTGCCGGGCTCGTCTCACGGGCATACCCGAACGGGGGAATCGAGCCATCGGGACCAAGGAGGGCGGGCAAGTACTCCTGGTAGGTAATGACCTGCATCAGCGCTCCGACAAAACGCCGCGCGCGCTGGTAGACTTCTTCCCCAGTAAGCGCAGGATCGCCAGCCGCGATCTCGTCGGCAAGACGGTTGTGCTCGCGTGCGAATAGCGTGTGCAAGGAAGTCAGTGCGACCTGCTCGTTGGCTCTTACATCGCCTGCAAGAAAGAGACTCGGATCCATGCCCCCTGCGTTTTCCAGACCAGTGGCGTTGAAGGGGAGCAGATTTCCAGCGCTGACCTGGAGCCTGCCTGTCCCGTCATTGGTACGCAGCGCGTCTGCTCGAACCTCATCGGAGCCGTAGACGTTGGAGGCGTCGATGAAGTGCGTAACCTGATTGATTTGCTGCCGCGGGTACACAAGGTCGATCCCTGTTCCGGGATGATACTTCGAGCGATGGAACGCGATTTGTGCGGTTCCGCTTCCTGCGGGATCGAAGAACGGATCGCCAGCGGGTACGTCGATCGGGGCAGGCTCGAGCGGATACAATGACACCGTCAGATCGATATCGTGATCGAGGAACTGTCCCCACTGCCACACGAAGTCGCTGGCCCCGAGAGGATTTCCCGGCGGCGCAGTCTGAGCGCAAACCGCATTGCTGATCTCTCGCGGCGAGGCACGTGTGGCTCCGGCCATCGACGAGATCTCGTCGCCGTACTCGTTGGGCGCCAACCTACGCAGGACGGTGCCCGCGGCCCCGAGTTCGGTGTAGAGGAAGTGATTGTCCCTGCCATCGATGGTGCGGTACTCGGAGAGCTCCGGAGGGGCGACCGATGGTTCCCGGTAGTCAGGGTGGACCGTGTGGTCCGGCGCGATGAGCGCGATGTCGTTGGCGCGACCCCCGGTCGAGCCACATCGGACGCCAAGCAGCGAGACGACCATCAGCCCGCCAAGGGCAACGGCCCATGCCCTGAGAGGTTGTCGAGACATTCGAGCGCTCCAAGAAAACGGGGGATCACCCGTATATCCAAAAACGTTCTCAGTTGGAAGATCCGACGCGCCAAGCGCGTTCGGGCGGCGAATTGTGAGCTTGCTCACGGTTCGCGACGCCCAGCTCATCGGGCGTCCGCATCAGGCAACCGCGCCGCGGAGGACCTGCGCGTAGTTATCCGCGATACAGGCCCCTTCGAGCACGCGGCGCTCTCGTAACATCTCGTGAAACCCCGGAAGGTTGTAGTGGGGCACGGTCATCAATAGATGGTGCTCGAGGTGATACTGGACGCGGTTCGGCGCGATGAAGAGCCGCTCGATCCAGCTGGCTCGGACGGTTCGGGTCTGACCGATCGGGTCGGTTGGATCGGGGACCACGGCATGCTCTGCAATCGAGCGGATCCGCGCGACCAACTTGTTCGTCGTCAGCCATGCACCAAGCCAGAGCAGGTAGAGCATCGGGTGCCCCAAGGCCCACAGCACACCGAAGAGGATAAGGTTGGTAGCCACGGTGCCGACGAGCATTCGAATCGCTGGCTCGCGCTCCAATCGAAGCGGAAGCGTGCCGGCGTCGACTTGCTCGCCGCGAACGACTTTGATCACGAGGTACGTCGTCCCAACCAACTGCTTGAGCCCCGTAATGCCAAGCAAATCACGCATCACCTTACGCGCCATGCTTGCTTTCGAGACCGGGAACGCCGTCGCCAGGGCCAGATCTGGATCGCTCTCCGTCCACGTCTTGGCGTGATGCTCCAAATGATGCGCGCGGTACATGTCCGCACTCAAGTAGATCGGATACCCAGCGAGCCAATTGCCGACGAAGTCGTTGAGCCTGCGGTTTTTGAACAACGTGTGGTGCGCACTCTCATGCATCACGACCGCGAACCCGAGCTGCCGCGCTCCAATGATGCACAACGCCAGCACTACAGTGAGCACGTTCGGCGCGTACGCGACCAACGCCATGGACGCTGCAATCAGCCCATAGTTGACGCCCAGCGTGAGCCAGGCACGGTGATCGCGAATGGCGCGCAGCTCCCGAATTTCGTCGGTTGTGAAGTGCTCCAACCACGCCTTGC
>CALLDH010000302.1 GCA_937998345.1 uncultured bacterium
CCGCCACCGCCGTTACCCTCTTCATAGCTTCAGATTAGCAGGCTGCGCAGCCTGTTCGAAACTGAGGCACCCCGTTCCTCACGCACCTCACTCAAGCAACGGCCGACGCATCCGTGCGCCGACGCACGAGGCCCAGCCTGCCGTCGAGGTACTGTTCTCGCGTCGCCGACCGCTGGAGCTTGCCGCTCGTGGTCTTTGGCAAAGAACCCGCCTCGATGAGCACCACCTCGGACACCGTGAGCCCGAGGCCTTGCTGAACTGCGCGGACGACGTTCGCCTCGATGGTGCCCGGATCGCCCTCACGGTATTCGGCGGCCACGACGATTCGCTCGGTGAGGTCGCCCGAGATGGAGAACGCGGCCACGTTGCCTGTGCGCACGCCATCTGCGCGCCCCGCTGCGACTTCGATTGGAGTCGGATCGAAGTTGCGGCCGCGGACGATGATGGTGTCTTTCAAACGACCCGTCACGTAGAGCTCGCCCTCCGACATGTAGCCGAGGTCTCCCGTCTTGACGCCGCCGTCGACGAAGACGCGGTTCGTCTCCTCTTCGTCGTCCCAGTAACCGCCGGCTACGCTGGGCCCCTCCACGAAGACCTCACCGACTCGACGTTCGGGGAGTGGTTCGCCGTGCTCACCGAGGATTGAAACTTGATGGCGGGGCAGGGGGCGTCCGCACGACACCACCGGAATGCGGCGTTCGAGACGATGCAGCCCTGAGGTATCGTCGTGAGTCGAATCGGATTCGAATTCGAGCTGGTCCACCTCGAGCTCGTCCTCCATCCCCGCGAACGTGACTGCCAGTGTGGTTTCGGCCAAGCCGTAGCAGGAAAGAAACGCACGGCGTTTCAAACCCGCCTCGCCAAAACGCTCGAAGAAACTGTTGATGGCATCGGGCTGGATCGGCTCCGCACCGCACCCGAGCACGCGCACCGCGGACAGGTCCAGTCCCTCGGTCGACGCCGTGCGCCGCGCAGTCAAGGCGTACCCGAAGTTGGGCGCAAACGAGATCGTTCCGCGGTCTTCCGACAGGGTTCTGACCCACACTTCCGGTCGCTTCAGGAAGTCGAGCGTGGCGACGAACGTGATGGGCGTGCGCGTGACGAGCGGAGACATCACGAAGCCAATCAAGCCCATGTCGTGGTAGAGCGGCAGCCAGCTCACACCGCGGTCTTCAGAGCTCGCGCCCAATCCGTCCACCATGATCGCGTGCGCGTTCGCCCAGAGACTTCCGTGCGTCACACGAACACCGCGAGGCGCGGACGTGCTGCCGGAGGTGAACTGAAGGAACACGACCTGGTCATCGCTAGCGGCGCCGCAGTTCAGCTCCCCAGCTTCGGGCAGCTCAGCAATCGAGACCACTTCGCGTAGTGACGGAACCTCATCGCGAAGAGAGCGGAGCGTGTAGGCGATGGGTGGGTCGGCAAGCAACAGGCTCGCCCGCGCTGTCGCCAACATTCGCCCCGTGACCTCCGCCCAGGAGGCGAGCTGCCCCAGAGTCAGTGGTGGATACAGAGGCACCGCGATGAACCCGGCCCGAACGCAGCCGAGGAACGCAGGGACGAACTCCCGCGGACTATGCAGAACGAGCCCGACTCGGTCGCCACGCCGAACCCCGAGACCGTGCATGCCTCGAGCCAGCCGGTCTGCTTCCGCGATGAGCTCGCCGTACGTCAGCTCGGCGACCGAGCCATTCTCCCGGTATCGATGCGCATCGCGCTCCGACCCCGCGAGCTGTTCCAAAAGCTGTGAGAAGTCATTCGCTTGCATGTCTCCGCTCCGTTCGCACTACCCCCGCGTGGCAGCGCCCTCTCAGCGCGGTGAATGAGATGCATCAGGCGTGCCAATTCCAGACCCAGAAATTCACGCGTTTTTCGCAATTCCGGCCGCCCGACCTGCGTTCGACTGTGACTGGCATTCACACAATCCGGCACACGTAATTTTGCACCCCTGCATGGCTATTCAGAACCCGACTCGGGCAACAAGCCAACCCGCCGCGCAACCGCTGCGAAGCACTAGCCGCTGCATGACCGGGCGCTTCACACCTCCGTCACGCCCCTGACACCCCGGCTCCCGAAAGCGCCACCGACTGCCCCAGGTACTCCGGCACCTGCACCGCAAGCGCCAAGAACCGCCCCACATCCTTGCGCGAGATCTTCCACTCACGCACCTGCCCATCCGCTGAAGCAAACGGCATCGCGTCGCTTTCGTCATTGGTCAGATGCACCGGCTGCGCCAGCACCCAGTCGACTCCGCTCTCGCGCACTTCGAGCTCCTGTATTTCGGTGTCGGCGATTTGCGGTTTCAGCAACAAGCCGAAGAACAGCCGCTCCACCCAACGCAAGCTTCCTCGTGTCTCCCCAACTCCATACGAGCTCTGCACGACGAGCCGCCGCACCCCATGCATTCGCATCGCCGAAATCACATTGCGCGTCCCAACAGACCGCACGTCGTCCGGCGTCTTCGCTGCGCCGAACAGCCGAACACGCAGCGGGTTCTCGGTGATGCCAAGCGTGATGATCACCGCGTCGTGCCCCGCCACCGCGCGTACCACGTCGTCCTGGTTGGTTGCGTCGCCGTTCAGCAGCGTCACCTGGTCCGAGTCGATCTCGAGCGACTCCGCATGCCGGGAGAACGCAGTCACCTGGTGCCCTTGCCTGACGAGCGCGTCAATCGTGGCGCGGCCCGTGCCGCCCGTGGCTCCAACGACGAGTATCTTCTGTGCTTTTTCCATCAGTGCCTCCTTGTGAACACCAGTCTGTGGCTCTCATTGACATGAATCCAATGACTTGTTTCTATATAGGCATGAGTGCTAATCATGCCGCGGCCGACCTCCACCGCATCGACCTGAACTTACTGGTCGCCCTCGACGCCCTGACCCGCGAGCGCAGCGTCACCAAGGCCGCCGAGCGAGCAGGCGTGACTCAGTCCGCGATGAGCCACACCCTCCGTCGCCTCCGCGAGCTCTTCGACGACCCACTCCTGGTCCGCGGTCGAGGCGGCATGGTCCTCACGCCCCGCGCCGAAGCTCTCGCCATCCCTTTGCGCAGCGGTCTGGTCAGCCTCGCCCGCACCCTCGCCGAACCTCAACCCTTCGAACCCGAGCACGCAAGCCGCACCTTCCGCATCGTCTCGCCCGACCTATTCGACGCGCTCGTTCTACCGACGCTCCTCCAGGGCCTCGCCCAGCAAGCTCCAGGCGTCGATCTCGCCGTCGTCCCCACCCCAAAGCGCCTATCCGACAGCCTCGAAACCGGCGACGTCGACCTCGCCGTCCACCCAGTGCTCCTCGACCCACACCCTTTCGACCTTGGCACCCAGGTCGACGCCGAGCTCCAAAGCCGCACGCTCTTCCGTGACTCCTTCCGATGCTTCGTCCGAAACGACCACCCCGTGCTCAGTGGCCGACGCCGCCTCACACTCAAAGCCTACACCCGCCTCAACCACATCCTCGTCTCGCCAGGCGGCGAGGGCCCCGGAGTCGTCGACCGCATCCTTCACGCACAGGGTCTCGAACGCCGCATCGCCCTCCGCGTCCCCCACTTCGCCACCGCCCTCGAAGTCATCGCCCAAAGCGACCTGGTCCTCACCGCCCCCTCGAGCCTCAGCCAGTGCTCCACCGCCTCGACGCTGGCGTCTCGCCCCACGCCCCTCAACCTCCCCGAGCACGCCATCACCATGCTCTGGCACCCGCGTTTCACCGAAGACCCAGCCCACCGCTGGCTCCGCCAACTCATGCTCGACGCCACCCGCGAGGTTCCCGCCCTGCCTAGCAAATGAAGGCGCCAGCGCTGCCAAGCTGGGCCCATTGACCTCAAATGCATCGAATGCGCCGTAACCGGGGAGGTCGCCGTGAGATTTCGTTTGCCTGCACGCAATCTGTTGTGTTGGAAGTTGCTTGCCGTCAGCGGCTTTCTCCTTGGCGCGGTCTGGGGCTGTTCGGGCGAATCAGAAGAGCAGTCCCAAACCTCCTGTGATGGTGATGATCACTGCTTCGGCGAACGTGTTCGCGCGACGTTTGAAGTTACCGGAATCTACTCGTCGGATAGGAGTGCCGTGATCGTCGATGGACCCGATATCGGCTTCGAGCTTTCTGGCTACACCGCACGCGCTGCGTCGGCTTATCTCTGCGAAACTGAGCTCAAATGGGAACAACAAAACGTCACCGACAGACCCGAAATAGGATGCTGGACGTTCAACGGAGACCAAACGTTTTTTTACAAACATTCGTACCGGCTAGGTTCCAGCCTCGTCAATGCGCCATGGCCGCTCTTCGAATAGAACCGCGCGCCTAACGCGGGCACGAAGTAGAAGCTCTGCCTAGCACTGCTTGGGACGACGAACGCAGTTTCTACGGACGACCATCGGTACGAGGGAGCAAAGACTTGAATCCGGAGCTCGACCGAAAGCGAATCCGCCGCGCTCGACACCAGCCTCACGCCGCTAGTCGGCTCTTCGTTCAATCACGTACACCGGATGATTTGCCGCGATCATCGTGTGTCCCGTCATGCGGCACCAAGCGGGCAGGTCTGTGGGAGCTCCAGGGCCGTGCGCAATCACCTCGAGCCTGTCGCCTGGCTGCAACTCGTTCATGCGGCGTCGTAGCTCGAAGACGAGCTGCCCGCAGCCGATCTCACCGGCGTCCCATTGGTGTTCCAAGCGGACACTCCACCAGCGGCGGCGCTCCAAGTCAAGACTGCTTCCGACCCGCGTAGACTCACATGGAGCGCGTGAGTATCATCGGCGGCGTTCAACCGAGCGGAGGTAAGCGATGGATGAGAAGAAGAAGCTGGTAATCCTGATTACACGCGGACTCGATGACGAGCGGTCGTCGGTCGCATGGAGTATTGCCAATGCGGGCATTGCCTCAGACCTCGAGGTCACGGTGTTCCTCGCGGCGTCAGGGGTCGACTGGGTACGAAAAGGCGCAGCCGACGTGGCGCACCTGAACCCGCTCGACCCCACGATGAAGGACCTCATCGGCAATCTCCTGTCCAGTGGAGGCAGCGTTCTGGTCTGCCCCCCATGTGCGAAGGTACGGGGCTACGCGGAAGACGATCTAGTGGACGGAATCACGATTGCCGGAGCCCCAGCCATGCTCGAGGTGGTCAAACAAGGGGCTGCGACACTCAGCTTCTAGACCAGGCAAGAACTTCGGATCCATTTGACCCTCCCATCTCGAAAACGGGAATCAGGTTCCAAGAGATAAAATGCGATGCTCGGACCGCACTCTTGGTCGGATTCGAACCAACGGTCATAACCCGAAGATATCGCGGGGCTCTTCCAGCCAATGATCCGGTTTGGCGGCGGCCAGCTTTTCTCGCGAAAACGGGCCCCAAGTCACGGCCACTGTCGTGACCCCCGCACGCCTTCCGGCTTCGATGTCGTGATGTGAGTCGCCGATGAAGAGCGCCTCGCCCGGCGGCGAGCCGAGAGCGTCCAAGGCCATGAGCACCGGCGCAGGATCCGGCTTGCCGTGCTCGACGTCGTCTGCGCAGACACGGACGGCGAGCTCCTCCTCGAGACCGAGAAGCCGAAGTCCGCGTTCGGCCCCCGGACTCATTTTGCTGGTCACTAGAGCGAGCTTGGCCCGCCTTGCATGCAACGTTCGGACGACATCGACAACGCCGGGGTAGCTCGTTGCCATCTCGTCATGGTGGCTGAGGTTGTACGCCACGTACGTGTCGAGCATGGCCGAGAGCTCTTCCTTCGACCGGGCCACCTTGGCCAGCTGATCACGAAGCGGCGTGCCCGTCCCCTCGAGCCAATAAGAGTCCGGCAGCTCACGTTGGAGGTGCACTCGGGAGGTGTGATGAAAACTCGTCAGGATCAACGCGATCGAATCAAGCAGGGTTCCATCGAGGTCGAAGAGGTACGTGCGCATCGTCTGGCGCACGAACCTAGCACGACGACTCTTTCAACCGAAACCAACGCTCAAGGTATGCTTGACGCATCGACAACGCCACCACGACAGCGATGACGCGAAGCCTGGTGTGCTTCGCAACGATTTGCGCCGCCTCTTTTGCGACTTGCTCACTTAACGCGATCGCGCAGGTCGACGAGGAACCCTCCGTCAGCCCCGAGTCAACTCCCGTTGCATCAGCCCCCGAAGCCGAGTCAGCCCCCGAAGTTGCATCGGCGCCAAAACCCCTCGAACGAGAACACGTCGAGGAGAGGTGTTCTCAGACCTCTACCTCGGCGCGGCAGTCACGACGGATGCCACGATCACGCTAGACGGGGTCGTACAGGAGGAGAGCCTGCTGTGTGGAGCGGAATGCTCGAGCACGAAGTCGCCGGTTGGAGGACTCCGGGTCGGATGGTTCGTCCACCACGAACCGCGCCGGCCCACGATGGCTATGATCAAGATCCGCCAAGCCATGCATCAGCATTGTATTGCTCTCTGCGAGCGCAGAGAACCACGTGCCTCCTGGGCGATCTCGAGCGCCTGGCGCTACTCGGTCACCGGCGTCGCTGTCCAGCCGCCGCTGTCGCCGCCTGGGAACACCAGAACCGAGGTCAAAACCAAGAACCACGACCGCCAGGGAAACCACATGACCAACCTCCCTGCCGCTTAGGGAGCAAATGCCATGCCAGAGCAAACCCCGGGAAAGCAAGGGTTTCCCGGCGCGCGCCGGTGCAGACTTTGCATTTTCAGCAATTGCGCGCGAAAGATGCGCACTGCGGCTCGAAGGGAAGGAAGCAGACATGGAAGCCATCGACATGCTGATGCAGGAGCATCGCCTCATCGAAAGGGCACTCGACGCCATGGAAGGGTGGCTCGCGACCTTGGGTCCTGAGAGCGAGTCGGACGACAAAGCCGAGCTCGCGCGATTTGTCTCGTTCATCCGGGGGTTCGCCGACGCCTATCATCACGGCAAGGAGGAGGACATTCTCTTCGTCGCGATGGTCGAGCACGGTTTCCCACGCGAGGCTGGCCCCATCGCCGTCATGCTGCACGAGCACGATCAGGGCCGTTCCCTCGTGCGCGTCCTAGACGGACTCGCGCAACAATCTGCGACCTGGAGCGAAGAAGACCACGGCAGCCTCGTACGCACGGTGCAAAAGTTCTCCAGCCTGCTCCGCCTACACATCCAAAAGGAAGACCAGATTCTCTACCCCATGGCCGACGCCCGACTGCCCGATCCCGCTAAAGAAGAGATGTACCGGAAGTTCCAAGCCTTCGAGGAGCAGCAGACAAGCAGCGGTGAGCAAGCGCGCCTCCGCACACTCGCCGATACATTAGTCGAAGCGCACCTTCCCTAGGTCCGCGCCAGCTTCGCAATCAGCTCTACATGCGGCGTCTGCGGCAAGGTGTCGTACGCTCGCAGGCTCTCCAGCCGGTAGCCCTCCGCCAGCCCCGCGATATCTTTCGCGAGCCCCGCGGGTCCACAGGCCATCACATGAATGCGGGCAGGGCGGAGCCGAAGCAGCTCTTGGACCACAGCGGCGCCAAGTCCCTTTCGAGGCGGGTTGGCCACCAGCGCATCCGGTGCGTCGGTCTGCCGCGCAAGAAACGCCTCGGCCGTCTCTGCCTCGATCGCGAGGTTGCTCGCACCCTCAGAATGCGATTCGCAGGGCACGACCTCACTGGCGACAGCCCGGAGCCGCCGAGTGGTCGCCCCCGACCCGGCGTAGAGGTCGAAGATGCGTCCGCCGCCAATCCCCTCGACGAGGTCATCGTACATCTGCTCCGCAGCCTTGGGATTGGGCTGCAGAAAACCAAGCGGACCGACCCGCGTGCCATTCACATCGAGCGCCTCGATGCCCCGAAGCACGGTCGCCTCCGTCCCCCGCAACGCATTGCCCGCCTCACGATGAAAGCTGAACGCCACGCCGTCGCAGAGCATGAGACGAGGACTCAGCCGCCGCAGCTCGTCCTCGTTCGCTTCGCTCGTCACGAGCGTCGCCAGCACCTGCGTTCCGTTCGTGCGCAACCAAACGGCACGAAGTCCAAGGCGCTTTCGTTCTTCGTCGTGTGCGGCGATCCCGAGGTCACGGCCCGCTTCGGCGAGCTCGTCCGCCGCCGCCGCGATGAGCGGATGGTCCACCAGGCAACCCCGCATATCCGCCGGGCGGTTCGTCCCACGCATGAAACTGCCGAGCCGAAGCTTCCCCGGTCCACCGTACGCAATACGTTTCGCACTCCATCGATACCCGAGTGACTCCGGCGCGGCGACAACTTCGCCAACCTCGAGTCCGTGTTGTGCCAGCAGCATTTCGCGAAGAAGCGTCCGCTGGTCGGCCTCCTCGAGCGCCATCAAGCCGCAGCCTGTGCAGCTCCCTGCTTTCAAGTCCACATGACGTAGGCAAGGCGGCACACGCCGGCCCGCGCGCCCACGTTCCACTTCCAGCGTCGTCGCAAAAGTCGCGTGCTTGCCCACGTGGTCAATGCGCGCAGCGACCCGTTCCCCGGGAAACGCCCCCGCAATGCGCGTGCGCCCAGCCGCACCTTCCCCGGTGGGCAGCAGCGACTCCACCTCGAAGCTGACCCGATCTCCGGCGCAGGGCCGAGGCTCTTCTTTGCCTTTCACAGACCTACGTTTGCGCGACCTCTTGCCGATCGGCAAGAGGCGGCATGTGCCTGTGGTGGCTCGCCCGCCGTCAGGGCACGTTGCGCGACCTCTCGTGGATGCTCAAGGTGCGGCATGGCCCTCGTCCCCCTATCGCGAAAAGGCACCCGGGGCGCGAACCGGCCGGATACGTCCGCGTATCTGCCCACCACGCGCGACGAGATGGACGCGCGCGGCTGGGATCAGCTCGACATCCTCATCATCAATGGAGACGCCTACGTCGACCACCCGGCATTCGGCGGCGCGCTCATCGGCCGTTTCCTCGAGGGACGCGGCTACCGCGTCGGCATGATCTCCCAGCCGAGCTGGCAGGACACCGCCGACGTGACCCGCATGGGAACGCCGCGCCTCTTCGTCGGCATCACCAGCGGCAACTTGGACAGCATGCTCAACAAGCTGACCGCGCAGAAAAAGGTGCGCTCGGAGGATCAGTATTCGCCGGGTGGGCGCACGAACATGCGGCCCAATCGGGCGAGCATCGTGTACGGCAACCTTTGTCGGCAGGCGTTCTCGGGCGTGCCGATCATCCTCGGCGGCATCGAAGCGTCCCTTCGGCGCATCGCCCACTACGACTACTGGAGCGATTCGATTCGCCGCAGCGTCTTGCTCGACGCGAAAGCCGACATGCTGATCTTCGGAATGGGCGAGCGGCCGGTGTGGGAGGTGGCCGATCGCCTCGCCGCCGGCGAAACCCTAGCGGACTTACGCAACGTGCGCGGGACGGCCCATGTGCTGCGAAAGGGTCAGTGGGAAGACATCGAACCGAGCCGTTTCATTCGCGATGGCAAGCCGGTGGTCTTGCCGAGCTACGAGCAGGTCAAAGAGAGCAAAGAACAGTTCAGCCAAATGAGCGGTGCGTTCCAGAAGGAAACGAACCCGGGCAACGGCCGGCCTTTGATCCAGCCTCACGGGCACGAGGCCTTGTATCTCAACCCACCCGCGGAGCCACTCACAACCGAGATCATGGACGGGCTCTACGACTTGCCCTTCACGCGTTACCCCCACCCTTCGTACGAGGCGGGCATCCCGGCCTACGAGACGGTCAAGCACAGCATCGTGGCCATGCGCGGCTGCTTCGGTGGCTGCAGCTTCTGTTCGATCACCGAACACGAAGGGCGCGTGATTCAATCGCGTAGCGAAGAGAGCGTCTTGCGCGAAGTGCGCGCGCTTCGCCGCATGGACGGATTCGCGGGCGTGATCAGCGACGTCGGCGGCCCGACGGCAAACATGTACCGGCTTGCGTGCAAGAGCAAGAAGATTGAGTCCGCGTGCCGGCTGCCAAGCTGCGTGTACCCGGATGTCTGCAAGAACCTCAACACCGACCACTCGTCGTTGACACAGCTATACCGCAAGACACG
>CALLDH010000303.1 GCA_937998345.1 uncultured bacterium
TTTCTATCATGTGGACCGGGATTCGGATCGTGCGGGCCTGGTCCGCAATCGCCCGAGTGATGGCCTGACGGATCCACCACGTGGCGTACGTCGAGAACTTATAGCCCCGCCGGTACTCGAACTTGTCGACGGCCTTCATCAAACCGATGTTGCCTTCCTGAATCAGGTCGAGGAACTGTAAGCCACGATTCGTGTACTTCTTGGCGATCGAGACGACGAGACGAAGGTTGGCTTCGACGAGCTCAGCCTTGGCGCGCTCGGACTGCCGCTCGCCTCCCGCGAGAGCTCGGTACGTATCTCGCAGCTGCTCGACCGGCTGCCCCATGTCTTCTTCGACATCGACAATTGCTTTCTGCGCGTCGCGGATGTGCTCCTCCGAAAGAAGGATCTGCTCTTCGGAGCCATACTTCCGCTGCACCCTCTTCTCGACTGCCTTGCTCTCCTGCATGTCGCTCAGGATGCGCTTCATGTCTTTGTACTTGAGACCACCGACGCGTGCCTCGGCTTCGTTCATCTCACGCTCGGCACGCTCGACGCGGCGGGTGTAGGCCTTGATGGCCGCGACCACACGGTCGATCTGCTTCTTGGTGAGGTTGAGCTCACGCAACAGCGCGACCCGCTCGCTGTGATGCTTGTCGAGCTGCACGGCATACTGCTTCTTGCTCCGATCGGAGACCCGTCGTTTGCCCTCGATGTCGCCCTGCATCTTGGCCATCGACGATTCGATGCGCTTAACCTTGTCGAATAGCTTCAGAGCGCGAACCTTGGCCGCCTCGAAGTCGATCTCATCTTCTTTGTCGAGGTCGCGGACGACGTCTTTGACGCGGAGTTTGCCCTTCCGAAGGCTCTCGCCGATCGCCAGAATCTCGGAGACTCCAACGCGAGAGTTCAAAATCACGTCGAAAATCTGGTCTTCGCCCTCTTCGATACGCTTGGCGATTTCGACCTCACCCTCGCGTGTGAGGAGCGAAACCGACCCCATCTTGCGCAGGTACATGCGAACCGGGTCGTTCGACTTCTGCGAGTAGCTGTCGTCAGCGGGGGGTGGAATCGTGGCTGCGCGGCGAACGGAGCTTCGCGTCGCAGCAACGGGAACTTCACTCGTTCGGCTCTGGCCTTCCGGCGCGCCATCGACCACGTCGATGTCTTCGCTCTTTAGCCAGACCATGAGGTCGTCGATTTGGTCGGAAGTCACCATGTCCGGCGGCAACGCTTCATTGAGCTCGTCGTACGTCAGATGACCTTGCGTCCGGCCGCGTTCGAGAAGCACCTGCACTTCTTTGCGTTCACGACCCTTGATCTTCGGCACCACGCGCGAAACGGGTTCTGCCCTGAACTTGGACTCGGTCGATCCCTCGTCGCGCACTGAGCTCTTGCTCGCCATCTTCACCTCTGCTTAATGTTCGACTTGAGCTTGTGTGCGCTGCGCGTCAGTTCCACAAACTCTCGAGTGAGCCCTGCTGCCAACGCATCGTCGCCAACTCGGCGCGCTTCGACGATGCGTTGTTGCAAACGGGGCAGCTCATGTTCGATGTTCTTGCTTTCAAGCAGAGGAACGCCCTCGACGAGAATTTGACGTGCCTCATCGATGCTGTGCTCCTGCACAGCCAACTTTGCTTCCAACCACGGCCTGAGTTGGTTGTCGCTCAACTCGTCGAGCAAAGCCGTAGCACTGAGCGATCCCTGCCTATCCACCATCCGCAAGATAGAAACAAAGATGGCGCGAAGATCCGGGCTCGTCAAAAGCTTCGGCAGCTTCTGCGCTTCCTCTTCGCGGATCAGTGCGGGCTGATCGATGATCAGCGAAATCAACTTCGACTGTAACTCCGACACTGGTGTTGCAATCGGCTGCTGCACTGCGTCACGAGGCGGTGCAGCGCGATCGCCACTTCGACCCAACCCGCGACGCAGCTCGCGACGTACCAAACCGACGTCTGTGATCCCGAATTTGCGCGCAACGCGTTCCACGTAGAGGCCGCGTTCGATCGGGCTTTCGACCTTGGCAAGAATCGGACCAAGTTTCGCGATCGCATCGGCCTTTGCGTGCGGGTTTGGCTCCACGGTCGCGGCCGAGTCGTCAATTAAATATTCGATAATGGTGGGCGCGCTCACGATTCGGACGCGCAACGATTCCGCCCCGTGCTCCCTGAGGAAGCTATCTGGGTCGGCACCCTGAGGCAGCGTGACGACGTGGGCCTCCAGCCCGACCTTGCTCACCACGGTGTACGCTTCGCGAACCGCTTTGCGGCCGGCCTTGTCACCATCGAAGAGCAGCAGGACCTTCTGCGCAAAGCGCTTAATCAACCTCGCGTGCGCCTCGGTGAACGCAGTGCCCATCGGTGCAACCGCGTTCTGAAAACCTGCCTGGTGAAGCGCAACGAGATCGAAGTTGCCCTCGCACAGTACGGTGGCATCTTCGCGTCGAATCTCGACGCGCCCTTCGTGCAAACCATAGAGCACTTCGCCCTTGTGATAGAGTTCGCTCTCAGGGCTGTTGATGTACTTCGCCGGTGGGTCCTTCTGCTCCTCCATCGATGGCGCAGCCAACAACGCTCGGCCGCTGAAGGCCACGACCTTGCCGTGCACATCCGCAATCGGGAACATCAAGCGGTGCCGAAATCGATCGTAGTGTCCGCGACTCGAACGGCGCGGCACGATGAGACCGACCGCTTCGGCATCCGCGGGCGATGCGCCCGTGCTCTCCAAGAAACGCGCAAGGGCGTCCCATCCGTGGGGCGCATAGCCGAGGCGAAACCTGCGCGCTGATTCTTCAGAGATGCCACGCTCCAAAAATTCGCGTCGCGCAATGGCAGCATCCGCGTGCTCGCGAAGCTGCGTGCAGTAGAACTCGGTGGCCTTCTCCATCAACGACGCCAGGCGGTCCGACTGCTTCTTGTTGCGCTGGAACTCGGCCTCGCGTTGCGGGTCGTAGACGGGAAGCTGCACGCCGGTTTGCTCGGCGAGGTCACGCGCGATTTCGGGGAAGGTCTTGCCCTCGACGTGCATCAGGAATGAGAAGACATCGCCCGACGCTTTGCACCCGAAGCAGTGGTAGAAACCACGATTGGGGTGCACGTAGAAGGACGGGGTCTTTTCGTTGTGAAATGGGCAAAGGCCCCTGAGGCTGTTGCCAGACTTCTTGAGCGCGACGTAGTTGCCGATGATGTCCGCGATGGGAGCCCGTTCGCGGATCTCAGCAATCTTGTCTTCAGAAATCACTGCTGCGTCTCACCCGTGCTCGCCGTCCCTGTGGAGTCAGCGGAGTGTAGACTTCACCTGCTTCTTGGCAAGCGCCGTCTGTCGCTGTAGTTGTGGCGCGATGGCCCACGCGCGCGCATCACTGCGGCAAATTCTAGGGGTGTATGCGCTAGTGTGCGTGGCCGTCTTTGTGGTAACTCGGCTAGAGCCACTCGTCGGCGTCGGGCGATACGTTCACCTCGTGGTTGCGGCGATCTTCCTCTTGACCTCGATCCGGCTCACGCGTGGCGACCCTGCGCACTTCGGCGTCGCGCTTGGCGGGCTCCTCGAGCCCGCGGCGGACGATCAATCGGCAGGCCCGCTGGGGCTCGTCGACCTCGGACGCGCAATTCGCGACGCGCTGCCGTCCGCTGCGATGGAGCTCGGCGTGGCGACCGTCGTCGCGGCCGTGGTGTTTCCCCTCTACGCAGTCGGCTTCTACTGGTGGAACCACCCAGCCGAAGACTTTTCGCTGGTGCTCCCTCCCGACATCACAAGCTTCGTCGTCGCGCAGCTCATCGTCATCGCGCTGCCGGAGGAGGCCTTCTTTCGCGGCTACCTTCAAACCTCGCTGAGCGACCTCAGCAACACAAGAGTACGCGTGCTCGGCGTGGAGCTCGCCCCGGGGGCCTGGCTGCTCCAAGCGGCCTTGTTTGCGGTGATTCACTTCTTGGTCGATCCCCACCCCGCACGTCTCGCAGTCGTTTTCCCCGCGCTTCTCTTCGGATGGACCCGAGCGTGGCGCGGCGGAATAGGCGCCGCCCTCGCTTTGCACGCGATGAGCAATCTTTATTCCGAGATTCTCGCGCGGAGTTGGCTATAACTCACTCATGCAGGCCATCCCGCCGGCTCCAACGATTCTCGCAGAAACCGTGCGTCGCGCGCTGTCCGAAGACATCGATCGCGGCGACATCACCACCCAAGCATGCATCGAGCCCACTACTCTGGGCACGGCTACGCTAAACGCGCGCGAGCCCCTGGTCGTGTGTGGTCTGGCGATCCTCGAAGAGGTGTTCGCACAGGTCGACCTGCTGGTGGATGTCGATACCCATGCGCAAGACGGCGACCTCGTCGAGGCAGGCACCTCCCTGGCGACGCTGTCCGGGCCAGCAACGTCGATTCTCCTTGGCGAGCGTGTCGCGCTCAATTTTCTGCAGCGGCTCACCGGGGTTTCGACGATGACGAGGCATTTTGTCGACGCTCTGCCGGACGGGTCCACAACGAGGATCACCGACACTCGCAAGACGACGCCGGGGTTGCGAGCCCTCGAGCGCTATGCGGTTCGCTGCGGTGGCGGCCACAACCACCGCGAGGACTTGGGAGCCGCCGTGCTGATCAAAGACAACCACATCGCCGCGTCGGGTGGCTGCACCCAGGCCATCGAACGCGCGCGCGCATATGCCCCACACACCTGCCGCATCGAATGCGAAGTCGATACTCGAGCGCAACTCGAAGAAGCGATCGCGGCCGGAGCCGACATCGTCATGCTCGACAACTTCAACGACGCCCAAGTACGCGACGCGCTCGCGTTCGTCGACGACCGGGCCATCGTGGAAGTGTCCGGTGGAATCACGCTCGAACGCGTGGCTACCCTCGGCGCGTTGGGCGTCGACGTGATCAGCGTCGGTGCACTCACGCATTCGTCGCCTTCGCGCGACCTCGGGCTCGACTGGAGCTGAGCCGTGATCGAAGATCTGCAGCCCGAAAGGGTACAGAGCCGCGTCTCCGGAAACTGGGGACGCTCGCTGACGGTGCACGACAGCACTGCGTCGACTATGGATGACGCCTCGGCCGCTTCTGCCACTGGCGCGCCGGAAGGCCACGTGGTCTTGGCGGACCAACAGACTCGTGGGCGGGGCGCGCATGGCCGGCAGTGGCTCTCGCCCTCGGGCTCCGACCTCTATTTCTCGGTCGTGACCCGGCCCGCGGTAGATCCTGCTTCGACCGCGCTCATCACCCTCGCGACCGGGCTCGGCGTTCGCGATGCGGTCGCACGCCTCTTGCCGGACCGCTCCGTCCTCGTGAAGTGGCCCAATGACATCTGGATTGAGAGCCGAAAGTGCGCCGGCGTTCTCGTCGAAAGCCGGATGCTGGGCATGCGCATCGACTCGGTGATCATTGGGGTAGGCCTGAACGTGAATCGCATGCAGTGGCCACCCGAGCTTGCAGGTGCGGCGACCTCGCTGCGAGCGGAGCGCTGCGGAGAAGAGCCATTCGACCGGGCCGAGGTGCTAGCTACCCTTCTCTCGCACATGGAACGATGGGTGGAACGCTTCGTCAGGGACGGCGCCACGATCGTGGTCGATGCCCTACGGCCGAGCCTGGCATTGGTTGGAGAGCGGGTTCGCTGGGAGGATGGCAACGGAGTATTCGACGGCATCGACGCGGACGGGGCAGCACGCGTACGAACGGATGCAGGCGTGGTCTCCCTTCATGCAGCCCGCATCGAGCCAGCCGAGGGCTGAGCGCTGCACTTGCCTGCACAGGGGTTGCGCACCAGAACTGCGCCATGACGCATGCACGCGAGCTCGACTGGATACAACGCTCGGTGGGCGTACTCACGCTCAGCGACCGCGCAATCATCTCGGTCAGCGGTGACGATGCTCGTGAGTGGTTGCAGGGGCAGCTGACCAATCAAGTCGAGGGAGTCGAAGCCGGGGACTCCACGTACGCGTTCGTGCTCAGCCTCAAAGGACGGATCCTGGCGGATGTGTACGCGCTAGTTCGCGAGGACGATGTGTGGTTGGACGTGCCGGCAACCCAAGTCGACGCACTGCTCGAACGCCTAGACCGCTACATCATCATGGAGGATGTAGACCTCGAGGTTCTGGACGACCTGCACGTGATCGCCGCCCAGGGCCCCAGCGCCGACGAGGTCGCGGACGGAGGTTGGCCCGCAGACAGGCTCGGGACCGGCGGCCGGCAGTGGGTAGTCTCGAGCTCAGAGCTCGAGTCTGAGCTCGAACGTCTAACCGTGCGTGCTCGCGAGCTCGGTGGAGGATGGGTCAGCGACCAGGCCTGGAACCACATCCGTGTCCTCCGAGGGAGACCTCGCTTCGGCGTCGACTTTGGCGACTGGACCTATCCCCAGGAGAGCGGTCTCAACCCTGTGGCCGTCTCCTTCAATAAGGGCTGCTACGTCGGGCAAGAGACCGTCGTCATGCTCGAAAACCGCGGAAAGTCCCCGAAGGTCCTTTGGCGCTGGACAATCGAAAGCGCCGAGGCACCAGCGGCCAAGGCGTCCATCATGCGGGTGGACGCTGTCGCCGGCGAGATCACCTCGGCGGTGCCGGAGCAGGAGGGCGTGCGGGCCCTTGGCTTCCTCAAGCGGGGATATGGGGCGGAAGGGCTCGAAGGCTTCACGGTCGACGGAATCCCGGCCCGCGCCCTCGGCCCCGTAGAAGAAGGGCCTGGGGTGCGCCCGGCGCCTAGGTGACGATACGGAACATCCGCTGCTGGCGCGAACCGGCGGTCGACCTTATAGTAACGGCCAAAGGAGCATCATGCTGAACCTCACCACGCGAGCTGCAGAGAAGGTCAAAGAAATCCGAGACGCCGAGGGCCTCGCCGAGCAAGGCCTCCGAGTGCGGGTCATTGGCGGTGGCTGCGCAGGGTTTTCGTATGATTTGTTCTTCGAGGACGAGACCACCGACATGGACCAGACCTTCACGTCGCATGGGATTTCCATCTATGTGGACATGATGAGCGCGCAGTACGTCGAAGGCACCGAGATCGACTACGTCGAGGGCCTGCAGGGCGCGGGGTTCAAGTTCGTCAATCCGCAGGCCAAACAGACCTGCGGCTGCGGCTCTAGCTTCGCGACCTAATTCTTCAATCATTTCAAGAGAAGCAGGGGACGACGAGGGTTCTTCCGCCGTTCGCTCAGGTCGACGCTAGATTAACGCACTTGACAGAACCGGGTGACGTAACGTAACCGGATCCAGCGCATAAGGGCTACACCATGCAGTCATCCGCCTCCCTCGATCGATACATCCAGCAAGTCCGGGCCATCCCCAAGCTGTCCCGTGAAGATGAGCACGAGCTCGCGCTGCGCGCGCGCGACGGGGACCAGGACGCCACCGACAGGCTGGTTGAAGCCAACCTGCGATATGTCGTCGCCATCGGGCTTCAGTATCGACGCTACGGCGTAACGCTAGGCGATCTGATCGCCGAAGGAAGCGTTGGCCTGGTGACCGCGGTTCGTAAGTTTGACCCACATCGTGGCACGCGGTTCGTGACCTACGCCGGGTATTGGATTCGCGCGTTCGTGCTCGAGGCCGTCGTTCGCTCGAGCACGATGATTGGCGCGGGCTCGGGCCCATTTCGATCGAAGCTGTTCTTCCGGTTGCGCCGGGAGCGTGCCCGGCTGTCGAATCTGATCGCCGATCCCGAGGAGCTGATCGCGACGCTCGCGGCTGAGTTCGACACGAGCAGCGAGAAGATGACAGAGCTGCTGCGCCGGCTCGACCAGCGTGAGATTTCGCTCGACGCACCGGCCTATCACGACTCCGATGCAACGCTCGTCGAAACGATTCCGGGGGCCGCAGAGCCACAGGACGTGATGGTTGCCCGTCAGCGGCGGCAGAGCGGCATTGAGCTGCGGCTCGAAGGCGCGCTGTCCGTGCTCGATGATCGCGAGCGGCTCATCGTGGAAAAGCGCATCTTGAGTGACGATTCTGCATCGTTGGCCTCCCTCGGTCGCGAGCTCGGCGTCAGCCGCGAACGAGCCCGCCAGCTCGAAGCCAGGGCGAAGAAGAAGCTCGCGGAAGAGCTGAAAGACCTGGCGCCGGCGGCGTAACCCACCTGCTCAAATGTAGGGTGTTCGCTCACCCGGTCTCTTCTTTCTATGGCCCTATGCGCTCTGGGCGGAGCCGGGGTAGCATGTAGGCCAGATGGCGTTCGAGGAAGGGGACATCACGGTGCTGCGCCGCGATGCCACGCAGGCGTTGGGACAAGACGATCTCGTCGAAGAGCCCGACCCCGCGGGGCCTCCTGCCGTACCGCCAAGCCGGGGTATCGGCGCGCCAAGGGACCACGCGCGCAGCAAAGTCGACCGGGCGCGGCGTGCACGCGATTGGCTCGAGGAATGCGAGCGCGAGCTGCGCGACCAACCGGATGTCCGACGCGCCGCGCGCTTGTACTTCGAGATGGCGCGCACCTGCGAGGGGCCGCTCAAGGACGCACGCCGTGCGCTTCAATACTATCAAGCGACCCTCGAGCGCTCGCCCGACTATGTGCCTGCGATACGCGCCGCACGCCGGCTCCTTCTAGGAGCGCGCATGTTTACCGAGGGGCTCGCGTTGTTCGATGCCGAGGCCCGTGTGACGCGGCTGCCTCGCGACAAGGCGACCCTGTTCTTGTTGAAGGGCCGACTGCTCGAAGACGTTCTCGGCAATCGCGAAGCCGCCGGAGACGCGTACCACACCGCGCACGCTCTCGATCGCTCACACGCCGCCATCTTGCACGCCACCGAGCAGCGCTCGTTTGCGAAGCGCACCTGGCCCGACGTGGACCGGAACCTCGCCGAGCTTGCGAACACCGCCGCGGCGGACGACGGGCATCGTGCGGCGCTCATCATCCGTCGAGCTCAACTGCTCGAAAGCCGGCAGCAACGTCCGGAGCAAGCCGCGGAGCTGTACGAAACGGCGCTGCAGCTCGATTCAAGCGCTGTCATCGCGGTGCAAGCGTTGAAGCGCCTCTACTACGGGCAGCGTCGTTGGCGTGACCTGATCCGCACCCTTGAAGCAGAAGCTCGATTGGCAACTGATCCGTTGTTGAAAGCCTCTTCGCTGTACCGTGCCGCGCGCATTCACGCGGAGCACCTCGGCAATCGAGACGAAGCCATCCGCGTCCTCGAGCAGGCGCGCAGCCTGCATCCACGGGACCCACTGATCCTCGGCGAGCTCGCCCGCCACTACGAGGCCGGCCAGAGACTGCAGGCATTGGTCGAGACCCTCGAAGCGCTGGCCGAAGCGAGTGACGACCAGGCCGAGAAGCTGACCTTCACGCAGCGCATCGCGCGCCTGTATGAAGAAGAGCTGCGCGACGTGGACCAGGCAATCGCATGGCACGAGAAGGCGGTCGACCTCCACCCCACCTCGCTGTCGAGCCTGCAAGCGTTGAGTTTGCTCTACCGAGTCCGCGGCGCCTGGCCGAAGCTCATCGACATGTGCCTCCAGGAGGCGCGTTACACGACCGATGCGCAAAGGCGTGCCGATTCCCATGCGCGCGCGGCGGAGATATACGAGACGAGGCTGGACGCCATCGACGATGCGGTCGACCAATACCGTCGCGCGCTCAACGCGATGCCCGACCATCCCACGGCGTTCAAAGCTCTGGCGCGCCTGCTTTCGGACGTGGACCAACCCAAAGAGCTGGTTCAACTCTACGAGAACGCATTGGACAGAGCGACGGGCACGCGGGCTGTTTCGTACCTGCTGAAAATCGCGCAGCTCTACGAAGATGTGCTTGGCGAGCACGCGCTGGCGGCCCAAACCTACAAGCGCGTCTTACAGCAGGACTCGGGGCACCTTGCAGCAGTGCACGCATGGCAGCGGTCGGCCGCGCGCGCTCATCGCCCTCGGGAGCTTCTCGAGGCCCTCGAGTACGAGATCGGGCTGACCGTCGAGCGGGACCGGCTCGTCGGGCTCCTGCACCGAGCCGGAGAGGTGCTCGATGAGCAGTTAGGCGATCGTGACGAGGCCATCGCTCACTATCGTCGCGCGCTCGAGAAAGACCCCCGTCATGTTCCGACACTCTCGAGCCTGGGTCGCCTGTACTATGCCGCCGGCCGCTGGAACGACTTGCTCGACATCTACGGCCAGGAGTTGAGGCTCACATCCGGCAAGGGCCGGCGGGTCGCCTTGCTGCAAAAAATGGCCGAGATCTCGCGTGACCGCCTCGGAAGCGATGAAGATGCGCTTCGCTATCATCGCGAGGCGATCAAAGTCGATGCGGCGCACGCGCCTTCCCTCCAGGAGCTGGCGCGGCAGCTGCGGGAACGAGGCGATTGGGAAGAGCTGGTCGACGTGTTGGAGCTCCAGCTTCGCAACTCGGGCGCCGCTAGGATCCGCGCGCGGGCCGCGTTCCTGCTTGGACAGGTGTACGAAGAGCACCTCGATGATCGAACCAAGGCGGTGGCGTCGTACGAGACCGCGATCTCGGCGGACGCAAGCTACCGGCCCGCCGTCGATGCCCTCGCGCGCGTACGCGCCGAAGAGCACGACTGGACGCATCTTCTGGCCGATCTCGAACGCGAAGTGAAGCTCACCGAGGAGCCGACGCAGCGCATCGCGCTGTCTGCACGCAAAGCACAGGTGCTGGAGCGACAGGATAAGCACCGCCAAGCGATTCAGGCTTGGGAAGATGTGCTCGACGTCGACGCCAATCACCTCGGCGCACTCTTGGCGCTAGAACAATTGCATCGACAGGTTGGCGCGTGGGAATCGCTGTGCACCATCTACTCTACGCAAGCCGATGTGCTCGAAGACCTGGCTGGCCGTGTCGCAGCGCTCTACGAGCTCGCCCGGCTGCTCGAGCATCAGGGGCTCGGAGAGTACGGCGACATCGTCGGGGCTTACCGGCGGATCTTGGAGATCGCGCCCGCCGAGCTCGGGGCGTTGCTGGAAGTCGAGCGATTGGCTGCGGGTCAGGGAGACGCGAACCTCTTGCGCGAGATTGACGCGTTGGGGGCGCAGTCTGCAGACGACCCGACGGTGGCAGCAGCGCACCACGCACGCCTAGCCGAGCTCGTGGAGGGCGAAAAGGACACGGAGGCTATCGAACAGTTCCGCGCGGCTGCGAACGCAGACCCGTATCACATCGGTGCCGCTCGGGGGCTCACCCGTGTCGCGCAAGAGACCGACGATCCGGCCGCGCTGGTCGATGCATTGCGGCGCGAAGCGGAATCCGAGCGTGATGCGAAGGCCGCCTCGGAGCTCTTCGTGCAAAGTGCGGTGGTTCGTCTCGAACGAATCGGAGACCACGACGGCGCCCGACGCGACTTCGAGCAGGCGCTCGAGTTGTGGCCAGACTCTGCTCGCGCCGCCGACGGCCTCACCGACGTGCTCACAATCGATGCCGGCTGGTCGCCCCTGGTCGATCGACTCTCGCAAGCCGCGTCAGGGGCACGCTCCGTCGATCGAGCGAGCGCGCTTTGGCTGACGGTCGCGCGCATTCAGAGCGATGAGCTCGGCGAGCTTGCTGCGGCGATCCGGACTCTGCAGCGTGTGCTGAAGGTGGAGCCGCGTCATCTCGACGCATTGGAGCGATTGGCGCAACACTTCCAAGCCAACGAATCGTGGCACGAGGCGGCTGCGACCATGGAACAGCTGCTCGCAGCCGCGCCCGAGAACAGCCGCCTTCAACGGGTTTTGCTCGACCTGGCCCGTCTCTATCGTGAACGGTTGAACATGCCGGACCGGGCACTGCGACACGTTGAGTCCGCGTTGGCGGCCGAGCCGACTCATCCCGCCGCCCTTCAGGAGCTCTCCCTCGTGCACGAAGCACTTGGGCAATTGCCAGAGGCTCTGCAGGTCGCCCGCCATCTTCTCGACGTGAGCGATGGCGAGGCGCACGGAGATGCTCTGGTTCGTCTCGGACAGCTCGAACACGCTGCCGGAGACGGAGACAACGCCAAGGCCGCACTGCGTCGCGCTGTCGTTATCGAAGGGCCGGGCAGCGACGCGGCACGCACACTCGAGGACCTCTGTGAAACGCCGAACGACTGGCGGGCTTATGCCGAGGCGCTCGGAAATCATCGCGCCAAGGACGAGGCGGGCCGTGTCGCGACCGCTCTCGATGTCGCACGGATCTTGTCGGACCACTGTCGGGACGAGCACGCCGCGATCGCCGCACTTCGAAGCGGCCTCGAGGATGGCGCTGCCAATGCCGATCTTCGACGGGAGCTGGCAGTGCGCTTGCGCGCCCGCGGAGACCAAGCGGCCGCCGTCGAGCAGCTGCAAGCTGTGCTGTCCCAAGAGCCGCTGCGGCAGGAGGTATGGCGCGAGCTCGCGGTCACCTATCAGGCGGGCGACCGCTCCCGAGAGGCACGACTCGCAACTCTGCCGCTCCTCGCGCTCGGTGTGGATGATGAAGAAGATCGCGCTCGAATCGTATCGGTCGAGCCTTGGCCCGCTCGGGTTCGTCCGAGGTCACTTCGCGGTTCGGTGCTCGATCAGCTAGGGACGCCGCGCTCAGAAGACGCCGCAGCCGGAGCGCTGCTTGCCGCGCTGAGCCCCGCGCTGGCGAAACTTTACCCCCCAGAGCTCGAAAGCTACGGGCTCGCAACGCGGGATCGGCTCCCGACTGAGGCGAATCACCCGCTCCGCGAGATCGCCAACCGAATCGCAGCCGCGCTCGATGTTCGCAATTTCGATCTGTTCCTGCATCGCATCCGCAACCGGGGCATCACGATTGAGTTCGGCACCCATCCTGCGGTGCTCGTGCCGGCGACAATCATGGAGAAGGACCCGAGCACGCAAGCGTTCTTGCTCACGCAGCCCATGACTCAAATCGCCCGAGGCTACCACGCAGTCGAAAAGCTGACACCGCGAGAGCTCGATGTGCTGTTGGCGTCGGCGGCACGAACGGTGAAGCCCGACTTCGGCTCGGGCTTGACCAGCGAAGAGTTCCTCAATGAGCAGACTCGGCGGCTGCAACGGGCGATTCCGCGGCGCGACCGAAAGCTCGTGCGTGACGCCGCCCTCGCCTACTCCCAAGCCAAGCGAGTTAAGTTTGACCGATGGGTCAACGCCGCGCATCGCACGGCTCTGCGCGCGGCGCTTCTCGTCTGCGATGACCTCGACCCCTTCGTGCAAGATGTTCGGAGCCGAATCGCGCCCGAGCGACAAGCGGAGGGTGAGACGTTCGACAAACAGCCCGCCTATCTCGACGTACTGAAGTTCTGGGCCTCTCCGGCGGCGATGCACTTGAGGGAGCACATGGGGATGCTTCCTTCTCGCTAGCGGCGCTGAGGTCTCAGGCGTTCTGGTGTGTGTGCCGGTCGATGCGGTAGACGAGCCATGCAAACGCGGCGCCGATGATGACGAGCATGGCCAGCCCCGAATAGAATGCCGGGCTTGCCAGGAACGTAACGAGACCGTAGTCGCGCGTGAACTGTCGATAGGAGCCGACAGCCGAAAGCCGGTCCCATCCGAGCGGCCACACCGCCACCGCGATGAAGAGCGCGCTGACGGCGATGCGTCGGACAGCCCCTTCACGCGAAGCTCGGCAAAGGGCCGCTCCGAGCCAGAAGCCCAGGGATGCCGCGCCGATGAGGAACAAGACGGCCAACATGCCCCAAACCCACGGGGCGCGGCCTGTGTCGACCCAATAAGACAGAAACCAGTCGCCGTGAAATGCGTAGAAGTAGATGACTGCGGGCAAGAGAACGAAGCCAACGAAAAGCGCATAAGCGAGGAAGGCCTCCATGCGCCACACGGGGTCCGCGCTATGACGGACCTCGTCCCGGCCGGCATGGGCCGAGAGAGCGCCCATGGCGATGGTGATGAGCAGCAGGAAAAGTAACGGCAAAGTGTTCCCCAACGAGAGGCTACGTCCCCGGATCGTGGACGGTCAACCAAACGAGCACCATAGTTGGGGAATGCGCAAGCGTGCGTGGGTCGGTTTGGTGGGGTTTGTCGCGGCTTTGGCGGCCGAGACACATGCGTCCGCCGACACCTTGAGCGAGCTCACAGCGCCCTTCGCAAACGCGCTTCAGGACGGGAGCTACGCGGGTGCGCTGGGGCTGATCTTCGTAGCAGGCCTGGCTACCTCGTTGACACCCTGCGTGTATCCGATGATCGCGGTCACCGTCAGCGTGTTTGGTGCTAGGCAGGCCGAGAGCCGCAGTAGAGCGGCGCTCCTATCGACTTCGTTCGTGTTGGGCATCGCCGCACTCTTCACGCCCCTCGGCGTGGTCTCCGCGCTGACGGGGAGCGCGTTTGGCAGCGCGCTAGCGAGCCCCTGGGTCGTGGGAACCTTGTCCGCGTTGTTCGCGGTGATGGCATTCAGCATGTTCGGCTTGTTCGATCTCGCCTTGCCTTCGGGTCTACAGAATCGGCTCGCACAGGCGGGCGGGTTCGGCGTGCGAGGCGCATTCGTGCTCGGGTTCGTCAACGGGCTGATCGCCGCCCCGTGCACCGGGCCCGTCCTGGCGGTTCTGCTGACCTGGGTGGCCACGACCGGGAACGTCGTGTTCGGTGCGATCGCGCTGTTCATCTACGCAATCGGTATCGGTGTGTTGTTCTGGTTCGTTGGAACCTTCGCGGTCACGCTTCCAAAGTCGGGGCGATGGGTGGAGTGGACCAAGAGCGCATTCGGCATCGCAATGCTCGCCCTGGCGTTCTACTACGTTCGGGCCGTGCTGCCCTACCCGCGTCCAGCGGTGCGTGACGAGGTATGGCTCGCACTGGCAATTGGGCTGCTGGTGGGCGGCGTCATCGTTGGGGCCATCCATCTGTCATTCAAAGGTGATGCCTGGGGTGCTCGCATTCGCAAAGCAGTCGGGGTAGCCGCATGCGTCGCGGGGGTCCTGGGGATCGTCGGTTGGGCGGAGGCGCTTCCTCCCGGCGCGCACATTGGCTGGGTCGAGAGTTTCGAGGCCGGCAAGACCAGAGCGATCACCGAAGAGCGTCCCATGCTGGTGGACTTCGGCGCCGACTGGTGTGGCGCGTGCCAGGAGCTCGAGCGCGACGTCCTGAGCGACCCACGGGTCGTCGCCGAGGCACAGCGATTTGTGACCGTTCGCGTCGACCTGAGCACGGACAAGGCGACCGACGAAAAATGGGCGATACTCAAGGCCTATGAGCAGCCCGGGTTGCCCCTGGTGGTCCTTCATCACAGCGACGGCTCCGAGGCCGCGCGTGTCACCGGCTTGGTGGAAAGCGACGAGTTCCTCAAAATGATGGGCGCCGTTCGCTGATCGACGCGCGGCCGTGCTAGCCTCCGCCGAGGAATGACGGGGATGAAAAAGAGCACCCTTTCGAGACGCGAGATGCTTGGCCACAGCATGCACTTGGCGGTTATCGGCTCAATGCCGATTCTGCTCAACGCCTGCACGAAACCTGAGTTTAGCTGCCAAGATGTGACCGGGCTTGGCGAAGCCGATTTGGAGCTGCGTTCGGCGCTCGAGTACCGTGACTTGTCCCCTCACGGCGAACAGAAGAACTGCTCGAGCTGCGCGTTCTACAAGGCGGGTGAGAAGGACGCCTGCGGGCAATGCACCCTGGTCCGCGGCCCGATTCATCCGCTCGGGTACTGCAACTCTTGGGCTGCGAGGGGCTGAGTCTCTGAGGTCATGGCATTGTTCGAGGTGCGCGAGCTGAGAAAGGCCTTTGGACGAAATGTAGTCCTGAACGGGTTGGACCTCGACATCTTCACCGGCGAGGTCGTGACGATCATCGGAGAGTCCGGCTCCGGCAAGAGCATCTTGCTCAAAGTGATGATGGGCTTGCTCGAGGTCGATGCGGGAAGCATTCGCTTCGATGGAGAAGAGGTCACAGGGCAGACGGAGCGCGAATGGACGCAGACCCGCCGCCGCATCGGGATGCTGTTCCAAGAGTCGGCGCTCTTCGACTCCCTCAGTGTGTTCGATAACGTCGCGTACGCTTTGCACGAGCAGACGACGATGTCCGACGAAGAGGTCGCGAAGCGGGTCGAAGAGACGCTCGCGCTGGTCGGCCTTCCGGGCATCGAGGCCATGTCACCCGCAGATCTCTCCGGAGGCATGCGCAAGCGCGTGGCGCTGGCCCGCGCCGTGGCCGTTCGCCCCGAGGTCGTCTTTTACGACGAGCCCGCCGAAGGGCTAGACCCGATCAATGTCACACGCGTGAACCGTTTGCTTCTTGGTTTGCAGAAGACCTTGAACGTCACCTCGGTCGTCGTGACGCACAACCTCAAGGCGGCGTTTGCGATCAGCGATCGCCTCGCCCTGATTCATGACGGTGCGGTGCTGGCCACCGGCGCTCCAGAGGCATTTCTTGAATCCCAAGACCCGGTCGTCCGAGAATTCATTGGCGACCGGATGAGGCAAGTCCTGCGTGCAAGTTGAGTTCGTAGGCGCGGTCGGGGGAAACGTCACTGGCTCGCGGCACATCGTCCATACCGAGAACGCACGCATCCTGCTCGATTGCGGTCTTTTCCAAGGCCGCCGCTCCGAGACCATCGAACGCAACCGGGACCTCGGGTTTCGCGCGAGAGAAATCGATGTGATGGTGTTGTCCCATGCGCATATCGACCATTCGGGGGCGCTGCCTCGGCTGTACCGCCAGGGCTTCCGCGGATCGATCTACTGCACGCCGGCCACCCGAGACCTCTGCGCGGCAATGCTCGAGGACTCGGCCGAGATTCAGGCTCAGGACGCCGCCTACATCAATCGCAAGATCGAAAAGAACGGCGCCAACATGCAGCCGGTCGAGCCGCTGTACGACCAGAACGACGTCGTTGGCACGCTAGAGCTGATGGTCAGCGTTCCCTACCACCGGCCCCAACCGATCGCCGAGGGAGTGACGCTAACGTACTATGACGCGGGTCACGTGCTTGGGAGCGCGATGGTCGCGCTCGACGTCGACGTGGTTGGCGAGCAACGGCGCCTGGTTTTCTCAGGCGATCTTGGGCGACGCAACATGCCGATCCTCCGTGACCCTGAGGTTCCGCCGGGGGCCTCATGCTTGCTACTGGAAAGCACCTACGGGGACCGGACTCACGACCCTATCGGGCAGATGGAAGACGAGCTTCTCGATGTGATCACACGAACCGTGGAACGCGGCGGCAAGTTGATCGTGCCGTCGTTCGCGCTGGAGCGAGCGCAAGAGGTGGTTTATGCACTCAAGCAGCTCCACGATCAGGGACGGCTTCCCGACGTTCCGGTGTACGTCGACTCGCCGCTGACCGTGAAACTCACCGATGTTTTTCGGCTTCACCCAGATTGCTTCGACAGCGAGACGCGAAGAATCTTGCTCGAGGGTGACTCTCCGTTCGACTTCGATGGCCTGCGTTATGTCTCGTCAGTCGAGGACTCCAAGGCGATCGATCGTAGGGACGAACCCTGCGTTGTCATCTCGGCAAGCGGGATGTGCGAGTTCGGGCGCGTGGTCCATCATTTGGTGAGCGCGATCGAGAACCGTGAGAACACGGTGCTCATCGTTGGATTTCAGGCGCAACACACGCTCGGGCGCCGGCTGGTCGAGCAGCGACCCCGGGTGCGGATCTTCGGCGTCGAACGGGAGCGGCACGCGGAGGTCGTCGTGCTCAACGGCTTCAGCGCGCATGCAGGCCAGGACGACCTCTTAGAGTACGCCGAGGCAGTGCGCGAGGCGGGACCCCTTCGACAAATCGCGTTGGTTCATGGTGAGGACCAGCCGCGCAACACGCTCAAGGGGCTTCTCGAAGAAAGAGGCTTTCCGAGCGTCCATACGCCGGTTCGCGGCGATCGACTCGACGTGTGATGTCAGAGACCTTGACCTCACGCGGGGTCTAACCGCATCCTCGCGCCACGCGGGGAAACAAGGAGGGGACATGAGCAAGGCCTT
>CALLDH010000304.1 GCA_937998345.1 uncultured bacterium
GTTAGCCCAATTTTGAAGGGGTCTGACCCCGTTTTGGGGGGGTAGGTTCGCCTTCGGGGGGACTGGCGCCGTCCTGGAGCTCCAGGAAGAGCATCGTGCCGCCGGCCACGGCCGCGGGCATGAAGAGGAGGTTGACCAGGGGGATGAAGAGAAGGAGCCAAACGCCGGTGCCGAAGCCCGCTACGGCCGGGAGCTGGCGGCGGGTGAAGGCCAGTCTGTCACGCACGGACCAGTTACGGCGGGCGGCGGGCCAGTCGACGTAGTCGATGCCGAGGTAGGCCGCGGTGAGCGCGAAGCCGACGAGAGAAATGACCTGGCCAAGCCCGGGTATGATGAACGATGCGAGGAACATCGGGCCGACGACGGCGACATAGACCAGTACCTTCAAGAGCTCGAGCCGGATCGTTCGGGCGATGTCGGCGAGCATGCGACTGAACGAGAATGGTGGCGCCAACTCGCTGGTCAAGATGTGCTCCACGGCTTCGCTGAGCGCGTCATTGAACGGTGCAGCCACCACGCTCGAGAACACCAGGACCATGACCAACCCGAGGAGGGTGATGAGAATCCCTGCAATCAGCTCGATGAACCAGCGCAGCGCGCTCAGCAGACCACCGACCCACCCGGTCACTTCGTTCCAGCTTTCGGGAAAGAGAGACCAGACCGCACCCCCGAGATCGTCGTAGTAGCTGCCCGCGCCGTAGAACACGGCGCCCAGTGCGAAGGCCGTGATCAGGACAGGAAACACCCAGTAGCGAGCCAGCTGAGGATGCTGAAGGTACACGAACCGCGCGCCGCGAAGCGCGTACGACAAGCCGCGCGCAAAACCGATGGGCGATTTCGCCACGGCCGCTGCGCCTCGAGCTACGCCCCTCATAGTGCTACGGCGCCAAGCGGGATCAACGGCTTCAAGTCTTCGTCGTCGAAGCGCAGCTGAAGCCCGAAGAAGTAATCACGACCGCCGTTGATGATGTTGTCGACGCCCGCCAAAAGCCAGAAGCGGCGGATAATCTCGAACCCGGCACGAATACGCATTCGTGGCCAGATGCGCCGGCCAAACTCGAAGATGTCGGTGTTGATCTCGAGCCGGTCCTTGATGACCTTGATGTCCATGCCGAGGCCACCGGTCGACTCGATGATGCCGAAACGGAAGGTCGCAAAGGAGATGGACTTACCGAACTGCGCGGAGAACTTGAGTCGGTTGCTACGCGAGATCACGGTTTGCTTGTACTCGTTCGGGTAGAAAAGCGGCGGCGGGCTCGTACGGACGATGCTCTCCGACACGCTGACCGATCCGCGCGGGTCGTCGATGACTTGGACGAGGAAGTAGCGCCCTTCACGTGGCTTCAGGTAAATCGAGAAATAAGTCTTGAAGGCGTTCGATAGCGCGTAGTATTCGCTGCGAAGCTCCACGATGGTTCGGAGCCGGTTCAAGCCGCCGACGAAATTGTTCAAGCCCTCTGCGACGCCTTCGACCTCGTCGATGAGGGCTTCGTCCTGTGTGAGGCGCCCGATGGTGCCCTCGCCTCGCGCTGTGCGGCCGGTCACCTCTTTCACATCTGCGAGCACTGCGTTGAGCTGCTCAGCGGCACGATGGATCGACGCAATGGTATCGTCGACCTCCGCAACGCCGCGGTCGATGTCGCCCCTGCGCTTGTGAATGATCTCACTCAGGTCATCGGTGGCGAGCTCGACGTTCTCCATGATGCGAACGATGCGCGGACCCGCCTCATCGGTGACCTCCTTGATGTTCTCGAGCGCATCACTGAGATTCCGTAGTGCGCTCTGCATGCGATCGCCGGCCTCCTCGGTGCCGAATGCCCGCTCCATCTGGGTTGTGATCTTCTTGACGCTCTGAGCGATGTCGTTGACGGTCACCATGATGTCGTCCGTCTGAACCCCTTTGTCGGCGGCACGGATCTCACCGCCATCCGGGATCTCGGGAAGGCCCGGGGTGCCAGGGCGAATGATCAGTGCGCGCTCCCCGAGCAGTGAGAGGCTCCTCATGGTGACGCGCGCATCGTCGTACAGTGTGATGCCCGCCTCGATTCGCAGATCCACCCTGGCGCGATCGCCCTCGAGTCGGATTGAGGAAATGTAGCCGACCGGAATGCCTGCCACCAAAACCCGAGACTTGGCGACCAGACCCTGCACGTCGTCGAAGTAGGCATAGACTCCGTACCCGGAGTCGGTGGACGATCGCTCGTCGACGTAGCGATAAACGGCAAACGTGACGATCAGTCCGAGAACCACCATCAGGCCGACTCGGGCCGCGTTCCACGTCTCTCGCATAGAGCCGGCCGAATCCTAGTCGAACCAGAGCAAAACAGCCATCGCCGCATGCCCTGAACACGAGGCTCACCACTCCTTGCGGCGGTGCAGAACAACCGCTATGGCTTGCCAACTTGTCTGAGGGGATCGACTCACTGACGGCGGCCGCACTGGGTGCATTGCAAGGGCTGACCGAGTTTCTTCCAGTGTCGAGTAGTGGGCATGTGGCGATCGGAGCTCAGTTCTTCGACATTCGCGAGAACTCCCTCGCTCTAGTCATTCTTCTGCATTTGGGCACATTGCTCGCCACGGTGATTCTCTTCCGGCGCGACATCGCTGCACTCGCCGTGGAAGGAATCGCCGCGCTGCGCGATCCCAGTCGCTTTCGCTCGACACCTGAGGGGCGGGCGCTGGTCGGAATCGCGATAGTGACCGCCATCACGGCCGTGATCGGATTCGCGCTCCGCAATGTGGCGGAAGCATTCGCCGAGGACCTTCGCCTGGTCGGATTCGGCTTTCTCGTATCGGCGTCCTTTCTGATCGCGACCAGCGTCGCCCGCGGGACGCAGGGCGAGGTGTCGTGGTGGCAGGCAGCCGGAATCGGCGTCGCGCAGGGCATCGCAGTCCTTCCGGGGATCAGCCGGAGCGGCGTCACGATTGCCTTGGCGATGCTCCTTGGGGTCCAGGGTAGCCCGGCGTTTCGATTTTCGTTTCTGGTCTCGCTACCCGCAATCGCCGGGGCAGCATTGTACGAGGCGAGCGGTGCCGAGGGGCTCGGCTCCCTTGGCCCGGAGGCATGGGTCGGAGGCCTGACCGCCATGGTGACGGGATACGTCGCTCTTGTTATCCTCCGGGAGATCATCATCGTCGGACGTATGTGGACGTTCGCGATCTACCTCGTGCCTCTCGGACTCTTCCTCGTTACCCGCTGAGACAGCGGTCGGCTCATGGCGAACACCAGCAAAGCATACGCGGTCATCATGGCGGGAGGCTCCGGAACGCGCTTCTGGCCGCTGTCACGCAGCACCCGCCCGAAGCAACTCCTTGCCCTCGGGCCAGACGATCGGCCCCTGCTCCGAGCGACCGCCGAGCGCGTGTGGGAGATGCTCCCGGCAGAGCGCACATTCATCGTGACTTCCGAGCAGCTCCGCGAACAGGTCGCGCGAGAGCTTCCTGAGCTTCAACCACATCAGATTCTCGCGGAACCCGTCGGGCGTAATACGGCCCCGTGCATCGGCTGGGCCGCAACGCATTTGAAGCGGCTCGATGAGGACGCGATCATGTGTGTGCTTCCGGCTGACCACTACATCGGCGAACCCGAAGCGTACATCGACACGCTACAGCGCGGGCTCGAAGCGGCCACACACGGCGACTATGTCACCATTGGGATTCGCCCCACACGGGCCGAAACCGGCTACGGATACATCGAAGTGGGTTCCGAGCTCGACCCTGGGGTGTTCCGCGCGCGCCGCTTCGTCGAAAAGCCGAATCGCCAGCGTGCCGAGCAGTTCGTCGCAGACGGGAGCTTCCTGTGGAACAGCGGGATGTTCTTTTTCCTCGCGTCCCGGATTCTAGAGGCCATCGACCAACACCTGCCCGGGCTCGGTCAGGAGCTTCAACGCTACGACGCAGCAGCCAGAGCCGGCAGCGAGGCGGACCTCGTCGAAGAGACGTATGCCAGCCTTCCCGCGGTGAGCATCGACCACGGCATCATGGAAAAGGTGAGCGCGGTCAGCGTGGTGCCCGGGTCCTTCGAGTGGTCGGACCTCGGGAGCTGGACATCGGCGTGGGAGCTCGCGCCGCAGGACGATCATGCCAACGTCTTGCCGGACGGCGGCATCGCGGTGGACGCATCGCGCAACTACGTGAACTCACCGGACGGCAAGCTCGTGGCCCTGGTCGGCGTCGACGACCTGGTCGTAGTGGATTCTGGCGATGCACTTCTCGTCGTGCCTAAGGACCGCGCACAGGATGTTCGCGAAATCGTAGCGGCGCTTCGCGAGCGGAACGACCCCCGACAGTGACGTCATGAACCCACACGTTTTTCGCCAGTACGACATTCGAGGACATGCCGAACGAGACTTTGACGATGCCTTCGTCCACTCCCTGGGGTTGAGCCTTGGCACCTTCTATTCGAAGCGTGGCCTGCGCCGGGTCGCGGTCGGCCGCGACTGCCGCTTGAGCTCGCCGCGCCTCCACGAAGCGCTTTGCCAGGGGCTGCTCGAGACTGGATTACAAGTCGTGGACATCGGCATCGGCCCCACGCCCCTTCTCTACTTCGCCGTGCACAGTCTCGATCTCGACGGCGGGGTTCAGATCACTGGAAGCCACAACCCTCCCGACGAGAACGGCTTCAAAATGATGGTGGGCAAAGGCTCACTCTACGGCGACGACATCGACGAGCTCCGCACCGTCATGGAGAACGAGGAATTCGCTATCCGCACCGGGGGAGCGCTCGAGATCGTCGACTCGACGCCTGCCTACGTGGCAAAAACGGCGGCCGACATCCAACTCGGCCGACACGACCTCCGATTCGCGATCGACGCGGGCAACGGAGCAGGCGGCCCGCTGGCTCTCGAAACGATGAAGGCCTTGGGGCTGAATCCCGTCGCGATGCTCTGCGACATGGACGGGACGTTTCCGGTCCACCACGCTGACCCCACGGAGCCCGAGACGCTCGAGATGCTCAAAGCGCGTGTCCTCGAAGATGGCCTCGAGCTAGGATTCGCGTACGACGGCGATGCCGACCGTGTTGGGGTGATCGACGCGCGCGGGGAAGTGATTTGGGGCGACAAACTCATGATCATCCTGTCGCGCGCGCTTCTCGCGAAGCACCCAGGCGCGACGATCATCGGCGAGGTGAAGTGTTCGCAGACAATGTACGACGACATCGAGGCCCACGGCGGGCGGGGCGTCCTCTGGAAGACCGGCCACTCACTGATCAAGACCAAGATGAAGGAAGAGGACGCTCTCCTCGCAGGGGAGATGAGCGGACACATCTTCTTTGCGGATCGGTATTACGGCTTCGACGACGCGATCTACGCCACGCTTCGAATTCTCGAAATCCTGTCCCACAGCGACATCCCGCTCCACGAGATGCTGAGCAACGTGCCCCAGACGTTTGCAACTCCGGAGATTCGCGTCGACTGCGACGATGCACGCAAGTTCGACTTGGTTCAGCAGATGGTCGACTTCTATCGACCTACTCACGACCTGATCGACATCGACGGTGCGCGCATTCAGTTCGACGGAGGCTGGGCGCTGGTCCGGGCCTCCAACACGCAACCAGTCCTGGTCCTGCGGTTCGAAGCCGACTCCGAGAAGCAGCTCGCGACGATTCGAGGCGAGGTGGAGTCAGTCCTCGAGCGCTTCCGGAACCCCTAGCCCTGCAAGGGCCGGCAGCTGAACTTCCAAGCTCGCACGGTGGGCCCCTTCACGCTCGCCCGCCACCCAGTCACTCGGCCCGATCACAGCGCGCCTGGTCTCGTGCTCCGGGTGATAGACCAAGATTTCCTGGCCCTCATGAATCGACTTGGCAGGGATCTGCGCGGTCGGCCCAACGCCGATGAAGCGATAGACTTTCGCACCCTGGGGATTCGTGATGATTCGAATCGTCCCGGAGTCGCCCGCCCCGGTGGACGCAGGCGTGGTCTCCGGGCTACCCAAGTCGAGTGCATCCGTGGGAGCCGGGGCAGCCTGGGCCTGCACCGCAAGCTCGTAGAGCGATCCCTCTTCGGTAGTCGTCCACGCCGCCCCTTCGGGGACGACGGCTCTCGAAGGGCGGAGCCCATGATCAAAGACGATGAACTCGTGGGCGCCGCTAGCTGGCAGACCGGAGGCAACGGCCGGACCGCGCCCGACGAAAACGAAGATCTGCGCGTCAGCCGGTGTGACCGCCACGGCAATGATGCCGCTTGGCGCGGGCGCGGACGGAGCAGGCTGGAGCACTGCGTCGAGGGCCCCGGTAGCGACGAGCGCGTAGGCGCCAAGACCCAGGCCTGCTGCCAGCAGCCACGCGCCCCAGCCGCCAGGCCGCTTCGTGGGCAAGGGCTCTGGCAGTGACGGACGATCGTAGGCGGGCGCAGGCGCGGGCATGGATGGAGTCAGGGGTTGGGCAGCAGGGAGGGACGCGCTCGCCGCCACGGACCCGGTGCCGAACACAGACTCCGACGCGGTCTCGAGCGCGGGCTCGGTCACTGACGCTGTCTCTGACACTGACACTGACGTTGGCACTGACGCTGTCTCTGCCACTGACACTGTCTCCGACACTGCCTCTGCCTCTGCCACTGCCTCTGTCGCTGCCACTGACGCTGTCTCTGCCACTGACGCTGTCTCTGCCACTGACGCTGTCTCTGCCTCTGCCTCTGCCACCGCCTCTGCCACCGCCTCGACTCCCGGGGCGGAGCCCCGAGGAGACTGCGCAGCATCCTCTTTGCTAGGCCACCTTCTGATCGTCGCTGTAATCGGCTCGGGCCCCGGCTGCCGGGGCTGCTCTGGAATGGCCGCAACCGCGGCTGCGGGCGCCGCGGCAGGCGGCGGCTTGAGATCGGGAACAGGACTCGACCCGCGCCTCATCGCTGGCTCCGAAGATGGAACGCGGAGCGTGTCGGGCTGGGGATCGAGATCGGGGGTGGGAGGGGGGAAGGAGTGGGGGGCGGGGTCGGCGACAGTGGCAGTGCCAGCGTCAGTGGCAGCGACAGAGGCAGTGCCAGCGTCGGTGTCAGTGTCCGCGCCGGTGTCCGCGTCTCCCCCTGCCTCCTTGGGCATGCGAATGCTCTCGGTGATCGGTCCTTCGCCTTCCTGCACCGGCGGCTTCACCTGCGCCGGCTCGAGCGTCCGTGACACCGGGTCGCGCAAGAGCTCGTCCAGCTCTGCGTCGAGCTCGTGCGGATCGACCCGCAGGGCTTCGGGTGCGGGCGGGCGGTCGCTTTCCCGGACGAGGCGCGCGAGAACGCGGCGCGACGCTCCGCGGTTGATCGGGATCAGCGACGCCTCAATGGCGTCATGAAGATTACGCAGGTCGCGGGGATTCTGCCCGGTCGCGCTCTCTTGGACGAGCTGCAGGAGGTAGGGGGGGACGCCCGGACCGGCTGCAACGAGGAGTCGCGCGAGCACCGACACCAGGGACCGCGCGGCCTCTTCGGGATCAGCCCGCTCTGCCGAGCCGGCGACGAGCACAGAGCCTTCCTGAGTCACGCGGACGTCGTCCGCTGCGAGCTTCACCGACTCCTGAAGGAGCCCCTCACAGGCTTCGAGGGCGACGAACGCGCCGATCTCGAACGGGAGGCGGTCGCCGCGCTGCTCCAGCTCCTCCACCAGTTGGCCAACGCCCACATCTCTGCTCATCGGTTCCCCTCAGTCCCGCTCCGGCGGGCGCACACAAACCCCTTGGTCGAGTAGGTACTCCTTGACCTCCGTAACAGTGTAGTGACCGTCGTGAAAGATAGAAGCTGCAAGCGCCGCATCCGCCCCTCCGGCCGCGAGACCCTCGTGCACGTGCGCCAGGGTTCCCACTCCACCGGAAGCTACAACTGGAATCGAGATTGCGTCCACAACTGCTCGAGTTAACAGCAGATCATAGCCGTCTTGGGTTCCGTCGCGATCCATGCTCGTCAGCAGAATCTCCCCGGCGCCATAGTCCGCCATCTGCTTGGCCCAGGCGATCGCGTCGAGCCCCGTGTCGCGCCTTCCGCCGTGGGTATAGACCGTCCATCGGTCCGTTTCGCCAGGCACCCGCTTGGCGTCGATGGCCACCACGATGGCCTGCGCACCGTAGGCCTCGGCCATGTCCCTGATGAAGGTTGGATTGGCCACAGCAGCGCTATTGATCGAAACCTTGTCGGCCCCTGCATGAAGAAGCTCGCTCACATCGCGCCGTTCACGCACTCCGCCACCCACAGTGAGGGGAACCGCGACGGTCGAGGCGGTCCGGTCGACGAGTTCGAACAGCGTTCGGCGGTTCTCGTGCGATGCCGTGATGTCGAGGAAGGTGATCTCGTCCGCACCTCCGGCACTGTAGCGCTGGGCAGACTCGACCGGATCACCCGCGTCGCGCAGGCCAACGAAGTTGACGCCCTTCACAACTCGCCCTTCTTTGACGTCGAGACAGGGAATGATTCGTTTGGCCAGCATCAGGCCTCTTCTAGCGCCGCAAACGCCTCCGCCAATGTGAAGGCGTCGGAATACAGGGCGCGCCCGCATACCGCCGAGCGAACCCTCGCCGCCGAAAGCGCCCGAAGGTCGTCGAGGGAACCAATTCCGCCCGATGCGATGACGGTGGTATCGACGTGGGACTGCAGCGCAGCGGTTCCCTCGACGTCCGGCCCTTCACGGGTTCCATCTTTGTGAATGTTGGTGAAGAGGATGGCTCCGATGTTCCAGCCGTCGACTTCCTTGGCAAGCACGACGAGGTCTTGCCCGCTTTGCTCCTGCCAGCCCTCCACGGCGATCTTCCCGTCACGCGCGTCGAGCGCCATGACGACCCCTTTCGGGTAACGATCACAAATCGCGCGGGCGACGTCCGGAGCCTTCACGACTACGGTCCCGAGCACGACGCGAGCGGCGCCGGCATCCATCCATTGGGAGGCGACCTCTTCGTTCCGTACGCCTCCCCCAATCTGCACCTGGAGGTTCGTCTCCCGAAGGATGCCCTGAATGATCGCAACGTGCGCGGGCTGGCCACGACGGGCCCCTTCTAGGTCGACCACGTGAAGCCGTTCCGCCCCTGCGTCCTCGAACTGCTTCGCCATGGAGATGGGGTCGTCGTGATAGACGGTAACCTCGTCGTACTTGCCCTGGTGCAAACGCACCACCTTGCCGTCGAGCAGATCGATCGCCGGAATCAACTCCACGAGACATCTCCTAGAAAATGCCCGATGAGGCGCGCACCAGCGTGCTGGCTCTTCTCGGGGTGAAACTGGCACGCCAGGACGTTGTCCCGCGCAATCGCAGAGCAGAACGGCGCACCATAGTCGGTCGTGGCTGCGACGAGGCTCTCGTCATCGGGGACGCAGTAGTAGCTGTGCACGAAGTAGTACCACTCCCCGTTCTCGAAAACGGGATGCGTACTGTCGATTTGGTTCCATCCGATGTGCGGAACCTTGAGTCGGCGGCCCTCCGCATCCCGCAGATCCGACGCGAAACGCTTCACCCGGCCTGGAAAGATTCCGAGGCCCTTTTCACCGGGAGCCTCTTCACTCGACTCGAACAAGGCTTGCATCCCGAGGCAGATGCCGAGATACGGACGACCGCTGTCGATCCACGACCGCACCGCCTCGCCGATCTCTCCCCTTAGGGCGTGAGCGCATTCCTTGAAGGCGCCCTGCCCGGGCATGACCAAGCGGTCAGCGCGTAGCAACACGTCCGGGTCCGAGCTGAGCTCGGCGTTCGCCCCCGCACGCTCGAATGCCTTGGCCACGCTGTGCAAGTTTCCGAGGCCCAGATCGACAATCGCTACCCGGCCGGTAGTCATTCGGTCAGCGTACCCTTGGTCGAAGGCACGCCCACGACACGGGGGTCGACCTCCGTCGCTTGCCGAAGCGCGCGCGCGAATGCCTTGAAGCTGATTTCGATCACGTGGTGGAGATTGTCTCCAGCGTGTTGACGCATGTGCAAGTTGCACTGGCTGCCGCGCGCAAAGCCTTCGAAGAACACCTCGGCGAGCTCTGAATCGAAGTCGCCAATTTTTGCCTTTGGAAGCGTCACCGCCCAGACGAAATAAGGACGCCCGGACAAGTCCAGTGCGCAGGTCACACAGGCCTCGTCCATCGGCAACGTGGCCGAGCCGAAACGGCTGATCCCGGCCTTGTCGCCCAGCGCTTTGGCAAAGGCCTGCCCAAGCGCGATCGCCAAATCTTCGGTCGTGTGGTGCCCATCGATGTGTGTATCGCCAAGAGCGCGTACGTTCAGGTCGAACAGCCCATGCTTGGCGAGCTGCTCCACCATGTGCGTGAGAAACCCGATCGGGGTCTCCACTTGGTATTGGCCGCTCCCATCGAGATCGACCTCCACCCGAATGTCGGTCTCTTTGGTCTGACGTTCTATCGTCGCTCTTCGTCCCATGACGCCGCTACCATAGCCTGGAAATCCCTTGGAGCACGCGCTAGCGCGACTTCATGTGCTGGAGAACCTCTTCGAGCTTGGCCTTGAGCTCGTCGTTGTCCGGCTCGTTCTGGAGCGCGATCTGGAGGTTGAGCTTCGCCTGAGCCCAGTCCTGGGATTGCATGGCGCGGTGGGCGCGCGAGAAGAACACCCGCGCCTTGCTCGAACGAACCATCACCCCCCCCGGTGGGCGCATCGATCGGCGCATCTCCTGGGCACGGTCCTCGGAATAGCGAGCGACGCCCTCGTCGAGACCTTCGTCATAGATCTTTCGCTTCACGGGATCGAGGAGCACGCGGTACGCCTCACTACCGTGCTGGTAGAGCTCTGTGTGTCGCTCGGTCTCTTCGGGCGAACCGACGAAGTTGTCTGGGTGGTGCTCCCGCGCAAAGCGGTGGAACGCGGAACGAATCTGATCGGCGTTCGCAGTTCGGATGATCCCCAGGAGCTGGTAGTAGTCGGGGACTTCGTCTGCGCCTGACATCGGCTAGCCGAGCTTTGCCTGGTGGCGTTTGGTGAGCTGCTCGATCTCATCTTCGGCCAGCTCCCCGATGAGCTTGATCGCAATCTGCTGTTGCTGACCCGTGCCTACGTCCTGGGCCCTCACCTGGAGGGTACCATCCGCGTCGATCATGAAACGAACTGCAATCTGAACTTTGCCGCGGGCGGCCGGTCGCAACCCTTCGAGGATGACCTCACCGAGGAGCTGGTTACCCGCGATGTGACGATCCTCGCCCTGGCAAATACGAACGACGACCGCGTCCTGCCGGTCGCGCGCCGTAGTGAACATCTTGGTTTGTCCTGCGGGGATCGCGGAGTTACGGCGAATGATGTGCTCGCAGTAGCCGTCGACCGTTTCGACGCCGAGCGAGAGCGGCGTCACGTCGAGGAGCAGAGGTCCTTGGGGCCCTTCGGGGACCACCACGGCGCCAGTCACCGTGTCGACGTCCTCATCGAGCGCCGCCCTGAGCTCCGCTGGGGCCGAGCTCGCGAGATCGAGAGGGGCCGGCGGCGATGCCGTGCCAAGGGCGGGCACGTCCGACAGACCGCTAAACGCGTCATCGCCAAGCTCGATCATCAGCCCCGACGGCTCTTCTGCGAGGTCTTCGGGCTCATCGTCCTCGTGACCCCCGATCTGCATCAGGAGACCGGAAGCGTCGGCCATGCGCGTGGGCTGGAAGTCGAGCGGGTCGACTGCCTCCGCAACCCGTGTGGGCTCGTGCTCGAGCGGCTCTTCGCGCGACCGCGTCGGCGTATCGATGACGGCATCGTCAAGCGGCAAATCACCGGACTTCTTGAGTTGAATCGGAGGTGGCGGAGGCGCCTGCCCCGGCAAGGTCGCTTTGCGAGCCGCCCGGGCGACCGGAGGCGGAGGCAGCGGCGGGCGGTCACCGATGTTGGTGACCTCATCCTCGAAGCTCTCGTCGATGACGATGTCGTGATTCCCGGTCCCGGGCTGCACCATCTTCTTGAGCGCGACTTTGCCGAGCGGAGCCTTGCGCGACGGAAGCGCCAACGACTGCGCCTGAAGCGCTGCACCCTGCGCAACGACCAAGTCCGGATCGATGTTCACCAACGGCTGGCGTCCGAAGTACTCCGCGACCATTCGTTGAAGCAACGGGATCCTCGTCGAACCACCAACCAGAATCACGTTGTCGAGCTGAGTCGGACGAAGTCCCGCGGCCTTCATCGCGTCTTCACAAACGTCGAAGCTCCGAGCCACAAACGGCTGACACATATGCTCGAGCTGCTGGCGCGTAAGCGCGTAGTCCAAGTTGAGCGCCGCACCGCCATCACCGTAGGCGAGCTCCTCGATGCAGAGTTTCACGTCGGGCTTGGCCGAGAGCTGGATCTTCGCCCACTCTGCAGCGGCACGCAGCCGCTCGTACGCCTGTCGGTCCTGGCGTGCGTCGTAGCGATTCTGCTCGAGGAACTGCGCAGCCATGTGGTCTGCGATGGCGGTGTCGACGTCGTCGCCACCGAGAAACGTGTCACCCGCGGTTGCGAGCACCTCGAACACGTCGCCGGCCAGCTGCAGAATCGTGATGTCGAACGTACCGCCGCCGAGGTCGTACACGGCAACGCGCTCAGTCGAAGTCTTATTGTAGCCGTAGGCGAGCGCCGCGGCCGTCGGCTCGTTGAGGATACGCAGCACGTCGAGGCCAGCAACGCGTCCGGCTGCCTTGGTCGCACTTCGCTGAAGCTCGTTGAAGTTGGCGGGCACCGTCACGACCGCCTGGCTACACTCCTCGCCGATCGCCTCCTCGGCGACCTTTCGGACATGCCGAAGCACGAACGCGCTGATCTCGCTCAGCGTGTAGGTCTCTCCACGAGCGGTGACCAGCACGCCTCCACTCGGACCTTCAGACAGCTCGAACGCAAACCGTTCTTGGGCCTGCTTGACCTCGTAGCTGGTGTAGGGCCGGCCGATGAGCCGCTTGACCGAGTAGACCGTGTTCTGCGCGTCGAGCAGACGCCGCTCTTTCGCGGCGGCGCCAACCAGGACATCACCACTCGGATGGAATGAAACGACCGAGGGAATCAGCTTTACGCCGTCGCTCCCCGACAGAACCCGCCCTCCGGGCTGGTCAGCGACGGCAACGACGGAATTCGTCGTCCCTAGGTCGATCCCAATAACGGGTCCGTTAGTCACACTCCCCTACCCCCGAGACAAGACTCCCCAAATTGCCTTTCTAAGGATAACGCGTTGTTCCCCGGATTACACATTTCCGGGCGCATAAGGCCTAATTTGTTGGCGGTTCTTGGGGTTCAGGGAGCTCTCCTTCTTCGCCCTCTTCGCCCTCAGCGACGGGTTCGACGTCGACGACTTGCTCCGCCTCGCGAAGGCGAATGACCCGAACGCCTTGAGTGTTGCGGCCCGTCTCGCGGATCTCGCTCACTCGGGTTCGAATGACCTGACCCCCGTTGGTGATCACCATCAGTTGGTCATCGGGGGAGACCAGTCGGAGCTTCACCAGGGCGCCGTTACGCTCCGAGGTGTCCATCCCGATGATACCCTTTCCCCCTCGATTCTGGGTTCGCCACTCGGCTACCCTGGTTC
>CALLDH010000305.1 GCA_937998345.1 uncultured bacterium
AGGCGAGGGTCATGCGTGGGGTCGCGATCATGCCGCCACATTACCCGGACAGACTCAAATTGGCACTTGCCATCTGTCCTTCGACGGGCTCCAATACCCGCTGGAGATCTCAAATATGACGAATGAAATCGAAGCAGTTGACCAAGAGATGTTGGGCACCATCAAGCGGCACGCGGGGGTCGGGACGGCCGTGGGGATCCTCGTCGTCGTCGCCGGGATTCTGGCCCTCCTCTCACCACTCGTGGCAGGGTTGTCGATCGCGATTGCCGTCGGGGTGCTCATCGTCGCGTCAGGCGTCTCGAGACTGTTTCTTGCCTTCAAGATGGGCTCGTTCGGCCACGGGCTGCTGGTCTTCTTGTTGGGTCTGCTCGCCATCGTCATTGGCGGGTACATGGTTTCTCGCCCGGGAATGGCGCTCGCCACGCTCACGCTCGTCTTGGCCGTCTACTTCGCCGTCGACGGCGTCTTCCAGATCATCTGGTCGTTTCGGCTTCGCCCGATCAAAGGCTGGGGTTGGTCGCTGTTCAGTGGCATCGTTTCGCTTGCGCTCGGCATCATGATTTGGCGCCAGTTCCCCGTTTCGGGGGTTTGGGCCGTGGGCACGCTCGCCGGCATTCACATGGTGTTTGGCGGCTCCTCCGTCGCCTCGCTTTGCAGCAGCGCGCGGCGCGCGGCCACGGAAGGTCAGACCGCCTGACCGCAAGGGGGCGGCCAACGGTCGGCCGCTTCAGTCGATCGGGTCGCCGATGGGAACGAGGCGTTCGGACACGTCCTCTTCAGCGGGCAGCGGTCGCTCGAGCGCGGAGATCGTGCGCCACCAGGTTTCGACACCCTCGACGCGCGACGGTTCGATCGGTGCGCCCAGCATCGGCATCAGCAAGTGCGTGTCGAGGCTTGGCGCAAGCTCGATGAGTCGTTCGGCGGGCTCGTCCCAATCGTGGATCCCGAGGTCGAAGGTTCCCCAGTGCACCGGCAAGAAGCTTCCTCCGCCAAGCAGCTTCAACGCCTCGAGGGCGTTGTCGGGGCCGAGGTGAATGTGACCCCAGGCCGGATGGAAGGCGCCGACCTCGAGCATCACGAGGTCGAAGGGACCGAGGCGACGGGCGATCTCTTCGTATTCGGGCGTGAGGCCGGTGTCGCCACTGAAGAACACGGCGTGTTGCGGGCCACGCAGTGCAAAGGAGCACCAAAGGGTTCGATTACGATCGGCCGCCGCTCGTCCCGAGAAGTGTTGGGACGGAGCCGCCGTGATTCGGAGGTCGGCGTTCGGAAGCTCAGCGCTCTCCCACCAGTCGAGCTCGGTGATTCGCTCGGGCGGCACGCCCCACGCTTCGAGATGCGCGCCCACGCCGAGCGAGGTGTAGAAGGGAACGTCTTGGCGAATCAGCTCGACGATGCTCGCGTAGTCGAGGTGGTCGTAGTGGTCGTGTGAGATGATCACCGCATCGAGCGGCGGAAGCTTTGCGATCGGAACCGGCACGGGTTGAAAACGCTTGGGGCCGAAGAGACTGCTCGGCGAGACGCGCCGACTCCACACAGGGTCGGTGAGCACGCGCACGCCGTCGATCTCGAGCAGCAGCGTCGAGTGGCCGAGCCAGGTCGCTCGCAATCCGGTATCGGCGTGCTTCGCCCATACCTCGAGGGGGCTCACGGACGGTAGAGGTGCGATTGGGAAGCGCCTGCCACCTCCGCGCAGAAACTCGCGCATGACGGGGAACGTAGTGCCCTTCTTGAGGCTCGGCCCTACACCTGTGGTGTTGCGAAAGGTTCCATCGGAAAACCGCACGGAGGCTTCCATGCGTTCGCGACGGAGACCGTTGGTTCGGCGGCGGAAGGGGGACATCGGTCGATCGATTATAGGGCAACGAGACGCGGTGTCACGGCCCCCAGTGTCAGCGTCAGTGCCGGTGCCAGCGCCAGCGTCAGTGCCAGCGTCAGTGCCAGCGTCAGTGCCAGCGCCAGAGCCAGTGCCAGCGTCGGCGTTAGCGTCACCGTCGGCGCTGGCGTGGTAAGCTGCCGGCATGTCGCGCCTGGACGATGCACTCCGCCGGTTTGACGAGGCGAACGCCGAGGATCCGAACACCGAGATGGTCGACGGCCAGCCACTGCCGAAGGAGCTCCTCTATGGCCAGCGCATGTCGGCGCGGCTTGCGGTTTTTGCTCCCGACGCGCCCGAAACGGTCGAGCTTGCGGCGCGTGCTCAGCACATCCGTCGTTGGGAGGTGCCCCGCGACAGCTATCCGGAGGGCAGGGCGGGGTACTTGAAATGGCGCACCGACCTCTACAAGCGGCACGCCGAGCTCGCCGGCGAGATCATGGGCGACGTCGGCTACGACCCGGATGTGATCGATCGAGTGCAGACTCTACTGCGCAAGCGCGGCCTGAAGACCGACCGGGACGTGCAGCTCTTGGAGGACGTCATTTGCCTCGTGTTCCTCGAACACTACTTCCACGACTTCGCGCGGAAGCATGACGAAGAGAAACTGATTTCGATCGTGCAGAAGACTTGGAAGAAGATGAGCGACAGAGCACATGAAGCGGCGCTTGCGCTCGACTATGCGCCCGAAGACCTGGCGGTCATCCAGAAGGCTTTGCAGAGCGTGTAGCGTCTCTGGTCATCGTCGGCATCAGAGCTTGAGTCGCCCCTCTTTCACGTCCAGCCACCGTTCTTCGGTGAGCAACTCGTAGCCGGCCTTGGTGCGCACGTAGAGGGGGTCGTCGACCGATGATGGGTCGACGCCGTCCTTCTTCAAGTCGTTCTTCTGAATCTTGAATGTCCCGGTCGTGGCCAGTCCGCTCATGACACGCACGAAACGTGGTTGGGCATAGGCCGGAAGATCCGACACGGCGTTCCAGAATCGGTGCGAGTCGAATTCGCCCGAAGGAACGACCGCTGCCAGCCCGGCTTGGCCCTCCATGTTGGGGACGGGCACGCCGATGACGGTGGCCTGCTCAATGCCGTCGTTGTGCGTGATGACATCTGCGACCTCCGCCGTGGACACGTTCTCGCCCTTCCACCGGAAGGTGTCGCCGATTCGGTCGACGAAGTAGTAGAAACCGTCCGCGTCGCGACGCAGGAGGTCGCCCGAGCGGAAGTACTGGTCCCCCTTTTTGAACACGTTGCGGAGGAGCTTCTTCTCTGTCGCGGATTTGTCGGTGTAGCCGCGATACTCGAGCCCGCCTGCCGACATCTTCGGCACTCGAATCAGCAATTCGCCCACTTCGTCGTGGCCGCACGGGATACAGAAACCGCGCGCGTTGCGCAGGTGCTGGTCGAGGTCCACGTCGTATTGGACGATGCGCAGCCAACCCGCCAGACCGCCAAGCGGGACGCGCCCCACCGACCCTTCGCGCCCGCTGATGTTTGCGATGAAGCCAGGCGCCTCGGTTGCGCCATAGAACTCGCGGATGTTCTCGATACCAAACCGCGCCTTGAACCGCGGCCAAATATCGGGGCGAAGCCCGTTACCGACGGCGACGCGCACGGGATTATGCTGCTCTTTGGGATGCGGCGGCGAGTTGACCAGGTAGCGGCAGAGCTCACCGATGTAGAGAATCGCGGTTGCCTTGTATCGATGCACATCGTCCCAAAACGCGCTCGCGCTGAACGAGCGGCGCATGGCCATCGGAACACGTGCAAGCATCGCCGCTGAGACGCCCAACAGCAGACCGTTCGCGTGATAGAGGGGAAGCACTCAATAAAGCTTGTCCCCCGGACGGAAGTCGTACATCAGCGGTCCGAACCCAGCGCCGGCGAGAATCGCCCTCGCGTGCGAGACGCGGCACGGCTTGGGGAGCCCGGTCGTCCCAGAGGTATAGATGTAGACAAAATCGTCCTCGGCCTGAACGGGTGCCTGGGGGTAGGGCGTTGCGGGCGTGTCCGCGAGAAGGCCTGCGTACGGGTTGTCGTCGAAGGTGAGGATGCGATCGAGGGACTGACAGAGCTCTTCGCATTCGCGAAGCCCCGATTCGAGAGTGTGACTTACGAGAATGACTTTCGCTTTGGAGACCTCGACAGCATGCGCGAGGGGTCGCCCGCGTAGATTGGTGTTGACCAACGCTGCCGTCGCGCCGACACGGGTAATGCCGAGCACCGAGGCGATGTAGAAAGGTGAGTTTTCGCCGAAAAGCGCAACGACGTCTCCCTGCTTCACGCCGGCGGTCGCGAGCACGTGCGCGACCCGTGACGTGGCGTTTGCGAGCTCCGACCAGGTGAGATGCTCGTTCTCCATCTCGTAAGCGAGGTCGTGTGGGGCCTCCTGGGCGTTCTTCAAGGCTACCTGCAGCAGGCTGTCGATCTGTCTCAGACGCGTGCGGAGCAGCCACGGGACGGTTTCGCGCAGTGCTTTGGGGCCGAAACGAACCTCTGCCAAGACTGAGGACCGCCAAGACGGCGAAGCTAGGCGCTCGAACATGTCGGGAAGTGTACGCCCTGCGAACGCAGATTCGAGCCCTTTTTTCGGGCCTACATGGTACAACGACCGACCCGTGCCGACGTGGACCGACATCAAGGATCACGCGCGGTCCAGCTACAAGTTGGCCGAGGAGCACGACCACAGCTTCAAGGTCGTGTTCGAATACCCTGGCGGCCGTCTGCAAGCGGTGATCGTGTCTCACTATCCGGCGATGGGTCACTCGTGGGTCGACTTGTCGTCGGCGTGCTGTCGCGTCGACCGCATGGACCCACGCGCCGCGCTCCAACAGAGCTTCAACTTGGCGGTCGGCTCCCTGTGCTTGGACGGCGATGTCTACGTCGTTCGCCACACGATGATGGTCGACCACCTGCAGCTCGCCGACATGGAGGTGCCCATGCATGCGGTGGCGCGCGCAGCGGATCAGATTGAGCAATCGCTTCCCATCTACGAACCAGCGTCTGACATGCATTCCCATGCAGAAGAGGAGCTCGCCTAACATGCCCTTTGCTGTCGAGATTTCAGGCTTCCTTGCGGCGTTCACCGCGCTAATCGGGGTGTGGGGGGTGTTTGTACCCTCGCGTCTCATCACCTTCGCGGCCCGTTTCGGTACGCCCCGCGGCCTGTGGTTCGCGGCGGGAATCCGTGTCGTGCTCGGACTCGCGCTCTGGTTCGCCGCCCCAGCTTCACGCGCACCGCTTCTTCTGCAGGTGCTCGGCGCCATCGCTCTGGTGGCAGGTTTGATGCTCCCGTTCATCGGCCTCGAACGATTCAAAGCGCTTCTCGATTGGTGGACGCAGCTCTCCCCAGTCGCGATCCGCGTCTCAGCCGTGTTCTCCATTGCCTTTGGCGCAGCTGTCTTGTGGGCGTTGATGCCCTCGGCAACATAGTCGCATGCCCCACCTGGAGGTCACTGCCTGGGATCTAGGGATCCTGATCGGCTACGTGGTGGTCACACGCGTTGCGTTCGGTTGGTTTTTCGCGCGGCAAACGCGCGGGGAGGGCGCCGAGGGGTTCTTCCTCGCGGGACACCGCATGCGATGGCCAATCATCGGCCTCTCCTTCTACGTGGCCAACATGGGTGGCAGCAGCTTCGTGGGCCTACCGGGCGCGGGCTACCACAGCGGGGTCAGCGTCTTTCACTACGAGTGGATGCCCGCAGTGCTCATGATCCTATTCGCAGTGTTCTTCCTGCCGGTGTTCTTGCGCACACGCATCTACACAGCGCCGCAGTATCTCGAAGAGCGGTTTGGGCGCGGGTCGAGGCTCGCGTTTTCGGCGATGTTGTTGGTGACGAGCATGCTGGTCGACGCGCCCGGCTCGCTCTACGCGGGGGCGATGGTGCTCAAGACGCTGCTTCCGGGCGTTTCGATTTGGATCACCATCACGGTAGCCGCGGTGGCGGCAGGGGTTTACATCGCCTTTGGCGGTCTCGGAGCGGTGGTGGCCAACGATGCGTTGCAGGGGGTCCTGATTCTCGCCGGTGGCATCGCGATCTCCGTGCTCGCCTGGCAAGCGGTTCCGTCGTGGGATGCCGTTGTCGAAGCCGCACCGCCCGGCGCCTTGAACCTCATGCAACCCGCCAGCGATCCGGTCATGCCCTGGCCCGGGATAGGCGGCGTGTTCATCGTAGGCATGTATTTCTGGTGCACCAACCAGTTCATCATCCAACGCGCGCTCGGTGCGCAAACACTAGACGATGGCCGCTGGGGCGCGTTGTTCGCCGGGCTGCTCAAGCTACCCAACCTCTTCATTCTCATCTTGCCGGGCGTTCTCGCGACGGTGCTGTATCCGGATCTCGAGAACCCCGACCTGGTGTTTCCGATGCTGGCCTTCGACCTGCTTCCGATCGGGCTGCGCGGTTTCATGCTGGCGGTCCTCGCCGCGGCGATGCTCTCGAGCCTGGAGGCGATCCTTCACTCGGCGTCGACATTGTTCACCATGGACTTCGTACAAACCGCCCGCCCTGACATGGACACTCAGCAGCTCGCGCGTTGGGGCCGGGGCGCCACGCTGGTGTTCATGGTGTTCGCCGTCCTGTGGACTCCCCAGATTTCGCATTTTCCTACTTTGTGGCAGTACCTGCAATCGATCCTGTCGTATCTGACGCCCCCGGTGGTTGCCGTGTTCCTGCTCGGTCTGTTCTGGCGACGAGCCAATGGTGCGGGCGCGCTCGCGGGCCTCCTCATCGGGATTCCGCTGGGCATCGTGGGCTGGGTGTCCATCGAGCTGCTGGGCGTGACCGAACTTCAGTACTTGTACGCAGCCATGGCGATGTTCGTGGTGGGCCTCCTGCTCGTCGTCGTGGTTAGCCTGCTCACGCCAGCGCCTGCCTCGAGCAAAATCGAGGGCCACATGTGGCGTCGCGAAGATGCAGCGACGAAACCCGGTCAGCCCTGGTACCAGGACTACCGCCTGCAATCGGCCGCGCTCGCTGCGACTACGCTCGCGGTCGTCGTTTGGTGGTGGTGATCAGTACCCAACGCCGCCGAAGCGATCGCTGTCGCCGCGATAGATGAAGCCGACGAAGGGCTCGACCCACCATTGCGTGCGGTCGAAGAAATCGCCCTTGCCGCTCATCGAGTACTGGAAGCCGACGTCGAGGTACATGGCGTTCTTGAGGTGAATGCCGAGGCCCGCCTTGCCGGAGAAGCCGGGCGCGAATTGCGCGCGGCTGTCGTCGCGGCAGTAGTACCAGCCGCAGCCGGAGCCGAGGGCTGCGAAGCTCCAGAGGTTCGCGTCGAATGCGCCGGTGACGTATGGGAGTACTGCCTCGATGTTGGGCACCTGGAATCGCACGCCTGGCGAGAAGGACCAGCGTATGAGCGGCTCGAAGCCAGACGGCTGCACGACCATCGGGATCTTGTTGGTGTCGATGCCGGTCCACTGCAGACCGAGGCCGAAGTCGAAGACAACCCAGCCGATATCGAAGCCGCCCCAGCCCGTGAAGCTCAGGCCCGGCTTCACGATGTCGCGGTCGACGTTGAGGAAGATCGGCACGCCGAGCTCGACGCCACCTTGAAAGCGAAGCTCTACGCGGCGGTCTTGTGCCGAGGCGGAAGCGGCGAGGGAGAGGAGAGCTAGGGCGAGGAGGAAGGGGGTGAAGCGCGGTTGCACGAGGCGGACCTTACGCGAGTGGCCGCGGCAGTGCCAGTGTCAGCATCGGTGTCAGTGCCAGTGTCAGTGCCAGCGTCAGTGTCAGTGCCAGCGTCAGTGCGAGTGCCAGTGCCAGCGTCAGTGCCAGCGTCAGGTGTGCGCCTCGATCCAGCTGGCGTAGTCGCCGTAGCCGATCGCTTGATGCCGGGCTTCGATTCGATTGGCCAGAGCCTTCATCGCCTCGACCGTCATCGGTTCACCGGCGGTCGCCTGTTCAGCGACCGCTTCCGCTTCCGCCGAAGCACCCCCTGGTGTTTCCTCCGGCTCGTCACCCACACCTAAGTACGCCGCTACCACTTTCTCGATGATCTCGATCGCGTTGGCGCGGCTGTCCCTGATGTTACCCTTGCCCGTCAACACGTTGCCGAGCCCGAACACGCCGGGGAGCCCGTGGACCTCGCCGGTGTCCCAGCTGTCGTAGTGATAGAGCTCGCCTTTGGTGGGGATCCCCTCGATGGGCCTGGGGATGCTGCCGATCGAGCTGATCACCATCGGAGCGCGCACCTCGAACTCCGTGCCTTCTAATCCGCGTACCCGGCCGTCAACGACCTCGGTCTTCTGGAAGCGAATCCCCGCCAGGCGGTCGCCTTCGACGATGGTTCCGACGGGCCGCGAGAGCTCTTCGAACTTAACGAAGTACTTACGGATGACTCGGTCCATGATCTTCACGCGCGCCGCCTGAAGCTTGGCCAGCTGTTCGGGGGTCGGCTTGTCCGCGCTTGCCAAGGGCATGTCTTC
>CALLDH010000306.1 GCA_937998345.1 uncultured bacterium
ACGCCGCGCGCCGCTGTTTGAATCCGCGCGCTCTCGAAGGTGCGCATGAGCTGCTTGAAGCCCGCGCCTTCTTCGCCGCCCAGCAGCGCGTCCGCCGGGAGCTTGAAGTCCTCGAAGCTCAGCTCGTATTCCCCCATGCCGCGATAGCCGAGCACCTTGATTTCGGTCCCAGTGAGTCCTTCGTCGACGAACTCGGTTTCGCCTTCGTCGCGGCTCCGGCGCGTCTTCTCGGCAAGGAACATCGACAGGCCACGGTAGCCCGGCTCGCTCGCATCGGTGCGCGCGAGCACAGTCATCAAGTCCGCGCGTGCGGCATGCGTGATCCATGTTTTCTGCCCGTTGATCACGTAGCTGCCATCGTCCTGCTTCACGGCCCGTGTGCCGAGGTGCGCGAGATCCGAGCCGATGTTTGGTTCCGTGAAGACGGCGGTTGACAGCACCTCTCCGGCAGCGAGCCTCGGGAGCCACTTCTTCTTCTGTTCCTCGGTGCCGCCACCCATGATCAGCTCTGCGGCAATTTCTGAGCGTGTGCCGAGCGAACCCACGCCAATGTAGCCGCGCGACAGTTCCTCGGTGACGACGCACATTGCGACCTTGCTCATCCCGAGCCCGTCGTATTCCTCGGGGATCGTGAGCCCGAATACGCCAAGCTCGCTCATCTGGTCGACGATGCCCATCGGGATCAACGCATCGTTGCGGTGGATCTCTTGCGCCTGGGGAATGACCTCTGCATCGACGAACTTCGAGAACTGCGAGCGAACCTCGTCGAGCATTTCGTCCTCGAACCCCGGGTTCGGGAACCCGTGATCCCGGGCATGAGCAGCGAGCTCGAGGTACACCTGGCCACTGGCGTGCTCGGTGGAAAACGCGACGACCTCCGGTCGAAGCACGGTGTCCCGCAGGTCTGCTTCGGTGACGCCAAGCTCGCCGAGGCCGATGTTCTCACACGCGCCGAGGTCGACTCCGCCGACGATCGCGCGCGCCACCTCACCGATGTACGCCCGGGCGACCTTGTCTTCGTAGTCTCCGCCGACCCGTTCGGCCCATGCAGCCATCTGCCGGCACGCTTCGAGCTCGGTTGCCAGGTATGCAACCGCGTGCGCAGCGAGTTGGTTCTCGTTCAGCTTCTTCGCGCTGATCCGGTCCCCTTCGGTGACGAGCGCTTTTACGTTGTCGTGCGCGCGCTGGTAGACGCCATCAATGGCTTCGATGACTTGCTTCATGGCTGCTCCTAACCGTTTGCGATCGCGGCGAGGGTTTCTTCGAGGTTCTTGAGCCCAGGCCGAGGGGCGCCGACCAGGCAGGCGACCGTCCCGTGAAGCTTGTTTTCGTACATCAATTGATGGGCTTCGGGGATCTCTTCCCAGGTGAAAAGGCGCGTCATGACCGGCTTGACCTTGTCTTGAATGACCAGCCGGTTCGCGCGGCTCGCCGAATCGGCATCCGCGAAGTGGGAGCCGATGATCTGCTTCTGGCGCATCCAGAGATGACGCACGTCGAAGTTCAGGTCGTAGCCCGTGGTCGCGCCGCAGATGACAATCCGACCGTACTTCGCTGCCAGGAAGACGCTTGCAGGGAAGGTCGCTTTGCCGACGTGCTCAAACACGACGTCGGGACCCTTACGCTCGCCGAGAATCTCCCAGATCCGCTTGCCAAAGCCCTTGAGGTCGGCGCTGTGCGCCTTTTGCTCCTCTGGCGTCATGTCGTCTTTGTACTGGAGCGCCGGAAAGTCCCTGCGATTGATCACTCCGTGTGCCCCCAGCTGCATGACCAGCTCAGCTTTGTCGTCGCTCGACACCACCGCGATCGCGCGGGCGCCCATGATCTTGCAGAGCTGCACGGCGAAGACCCCCAGACCCCCGCCGGCGCCCCAGATGAGCACGTCCTCGCCTGGCTCGACCTTGGCGCGGTCGACCAACATGCGGTGGGCCGTGTAATAGGTGAGACCGTAGCTCGATGCCTCTTCCCAGCTGAGGTGAGCGGGCTTCGGCAACACCTGCTGCGCCTGAACTCTGGTGAACTGTGCGAACGAGCCGTCCGGGGTTTCGTAGCCCCAGATGGTCTGCAGGTCGTTGGTGCCCGGGTTCACGAGATGGTTGCAGTGCAGCACTACCTCATCGCCCACCTTGTGGTCGTTGACGCCGGGGCCGACCGCCCACACGACACCAGACGCATCGGAGCCCGCAATGTGGTACTCGAGCCCGTGACCTTTGAGTATGTTGACCGGCTTGCCAAGCCCCGCCCAGATGCCGTTGAAGTTGACGCCAGCCGCCATGACCTGCACCAGGACCTCGCCAGGACCGAGCTCCCAAACCGGTGACTCTTCGTGCTGGAAAGATTGTTTGGGCTCGCCGAACCGCTCTGGGCGAATGACGTAGGCGTGCATCTTCTCAGGCACGGCGCCGAGCTCTGGGACTTGACCAACGGGGACGATATTAGGACGTTCAGTCATGGGTTCCTCACGGAGTTTTGCCGAGCGCTGATACATACTCCCGGCTCAAGTGTTCGCAAAGGCCTAACGGCGTGTCACCGCCGGCGAGGTCTCGTTTGGCGCGGGCTTGGAGCCGCGCTACTCCTCCTAGGGTCGCCAGCCCATGCTCGCCATGCTTGCGGCTGAAAAGGTCTAGTGTCCACTGGACCTCGCCTTGGCGGCGTCGTGCTGGAAGCATCGCGTTGAGGTGCTGCCGATGCGCGTCGAGGGCGTCGATGAGCGCATCAATTCCGGTGCCTTTGGTTGCGCTGGTCGCGATGATCGGCGTGTCCCAGTCGGCGTCTTGGCCGCGGCCAGCGCCTGCTGCATGGGCGGTTCGAAGGGCCCCGCGGAGGTCAGCGATCGCCCGCTGCGCGAGCTCGTCCTGATCCGACTTGTTCACAACTAGTATATCCGGGATCTCCATGATGCCGGCCTTCAGGAACTGAAGCACGTCGCCGCTCCCGGGCTGGATCACGAGGACGACCGTGTCCGCGACGTGCACGATGTCGATCTCCGACTGTCCGACCCCTGTCGTCTCGATGACGACGATGTCATAGGCGGCCGCCAACACACGCACCGCGGAGTTGGCCGCGTAGGCAAGCCCCCCGACTTCGCCCGCCGTTGCGAGGGAGCGCACGAACAGGCCGGCATCGGATGGGTCGAAGCTCATCCGCGCGCGGTCGCCGAGCAACGAACCACCCGACCGTATGCTGGATGGATCGACGGCGACGACTCCGACGCTGCGATCACGTCGTCGAACAGCGCGCGCGAGCGCTGACGTCAAGGTGCTCTTTCCGACCCCGGGCGGACCGGTGAGGCCCACGCGGTGACCGGCCGCCGCCTTCGGGGCATCCTTGAGCGCGGCCAGAAGTCCGGTGACCCGGGCCTGCGCGTCGGACCGTCGGTCCTCGACGAGGTTCAAAGCGCGAGAGACAGCCGCCTTGTCTGCGGACATCACCAGCCGCGCGTCGTCCGAAAGATCACTCGGCGGCATGCTGGCGGTCCACCAGGTCGATCAAGTCGCTCATGATGTTGTCGAGCTCGAAGTTCTTTGGCGTATAGACCGCAGCGATCCCCTCCCGGCGAAGCCGTTCGGCGTCCGCGTCCGGAATGATGCCGCCCACGACCAGGGGCACGTCGCCAAGCCCCGCAGCGCGAAGCCGCTCCGCGACCTCCGGGACGAGCGCGAGATGAGAGCCACTGAGAATACTCAGGCCGATGAGATGAACACCTTCCTCGAGCGCAGACGCCACGATTTGCTCTGGCGAGACCCGAATTCCTTCGTAGACCACGTCGAAGCCGACATCACGTGCCTTGATGGCGATTTGTTCCGCACCGTTCGAGTGACCGTCGAGGCCGGGCTTGCCCACGAGCAGCTTCGCCCTGCGCCCCATCCGGGTTTCGAGGTCGCCAAGCCGGGCGCGCAGTCGATCGATCACCTCCGCGGAGGCGCCGGACCCCGAAGCCTTCACGGTGGCGCCCGCCACGCCCGTCGGCGCGCGGTACTCGCCCCAGACTTGGCGAAGCGTGTTGGCCCACTCGCCAGTGGTGACGCCCGCGTGCGCTGCAGCGATCGACGCGGTCATCATGTTCTCGTCGGTGTTTGCGACGCGTTGTAGCTCCGCCAGCGCCTTGGCGACCGCAGCGCCATCGCGCTCGAGTTTCCAGCGGCCGAGCGCCTCGCGCTGACGGGCGTCGACCTCCGGGTCAACCGTGAGGATCGCGTCATCGAGGTTCTCGGTGAGCGGGGAGGGCGCGCCTTCCATGTACTTGTTGACCCCCACTACGACCTGGTCGCCGTTCTCGATCGCGCGAAGCCGGGCCGCGTTCGACTCGACGAGTCTCTGCTTGATGTAGCCGCTCTCGACCGCCTCGACGGCGCCGCCGCGCTTCAACACCTCTTGCACTTCCGCCCATGCGGAGTCGACCAGCCGTTGGGTGTTCGCTTCGACGACCTTGCTGCCCTTGAACAGGTCGGCATATTCGAGAAGGTCGCTCTCGTACGCGAGAATCTGCTGGGCGCGCAGTGACCATTGCTGATCCCATGGGCGCGGGAGACCGAGCGCCTCGTTCCACGCGGGAAGCTGAATCGCGCGGGCCCGGGCGTCTTTGCTGAGCGTGACCGCTAGCATTTCCAGGACGATTCGGATGACGTTGTTCTCGGGCTGTTGCTCGGTGAGGCCGAGGGAATTCACCTGCACGCCGTATCGGAACCGGCGCTGCTTGGGGTCGGCGACACCGTAGCGCTCGCGAGTCACGCGGTCCCAGAGCTCGACGAAGGCGCGCATCTTGCAAAGCTCTTCGACGAAGCGAATGCCGGCGTTCACGAAAAAGCTCATGCGTCCGACGACCTTGCCGAACTCACTTTCGGGCACGCGGCCCGTCGCTTTCACGGCGTCGAGCACGCCGATCGCGGTGACCAGCGCATAGGCGAGCTCCTGCGTGGGCGTCGCCCCGGCTTCCTGCAAGTGGTAGCTGCAGATGTTGATCGGGTTCCACTTGGGGACTTCGTCGACCGTGTAGGTGATCAGGTCGGTGATCAGCCGCATCGACGGCGCGGGCGGGAAGATGTGCGTGCCGCGCGATAGGTACTCTTTGATGATGTCGTTCTGTGTCGTGCCTCGAAGGACGCTCGGGTCGACGCCCTGCTCGTCGGCGACCGCCACGTAGAGCGACAAGAGCCACACCGCGGTGGCATTGATCGTCATCGACGTGTTCATTTGGTCGAGCGGAAGCCCGTCGAAGAGCGCGCGCATGTCGCCGATGTGTGAGACGGGGACGCCGACCTTACCGACCTCACCGCGAGCGAGGGGATCGTCCGCGTCGTAGCCGGTCTGGGTTGGCAAATCGAATGCCACGCTGAGGCCGGTTTGGCCCTTCGCCAGGTTGGTTCGGTACAGCGCATTCGACGCGGCCGCCGTGCTGTGGCCCGAGTACGTACGCATGATCCACGGTCTGTCGCGCTCCTGCTTGCCGTCCTCCGCCATCCGCCGGTCCTTTCCTCTGCGATCCGCCCGAGGGGGCAGAAGCCTACATCGTTTTTCGCTTCGCTTGCGTCGCGGGCTCGCGCGACCGTTGCGGCACTCTTTACAGCTTCACACGGCCGAACCCGATGTTCGTTGGATTATCATACGGCCGACGGGGGTCAAGCGCCCGGGAAACATGGCTTTTCGGAGCTTCTTCACTCTGGCGAATCTTGTAAATTTGCGGTAAACGGCTCGGATGGCCGAGACCAACGCGGCGATGGGGCAACGCCTGCGGGAGCTTCGGCTGCGGCGAGGCCTCCAGCAAAGCGAGGTCGCGCGCCGTCTCAAGATCTCACCCGCGTATTTGAGCCTCATCGAGAAGGGCAAGCGCGTCGTTCAGTTGCCGCTGCTCTTTCAGGCACTCGAGGTCTACGGCGTTGCGGTCGAAGACTTCATGGGGAGCCTCGGCGAGCACCGGGTCGACGACGGCCTCGCCCGGCTGCTCGACGAGCCATTGCTGCGTTCGCTCAACCTCAGCGAGGAAGACCTCGCCAGCATCAGCGCGGAACCGCGAATGGTGGCGACCATCACGGCGCTCTTCAATCTCTACAAGAACACTCGCAGTCAGCTCGACCACGCGACGGCGAGCATCGCGCAGCGCGAGCGGCAGGGTGACGACGACTCGGTTCGGTTCGATTACAGCCCATACGACGAGGTGACCGACTTTCTCGAGCAGCATCACAACTGGTTCGAGTTGCTCGAGGAACGCGCGCAGCAGTTTCGGCGCGACTGCGCGTTTGGACGCCGTGTCACGAGCGACGATCTCGAGCGCGGGCTATTGGCGCAGGTCGGAGTGCGCGTGCAGCGAGTTCCCGAGCGCAGAGACAGCTCCGTCATCCGCAGCTGGAATGCCGAGGAACGCGTTCTCACGGTTTCGGAGGATTTGTTCGAGCAGCGGCTCAAGTTCCAGCTTGCGCACACGATTGCCCTCGGCCTTTTCGATGAGGAAAAGCTGCACAAGCCAATCCTCGAGGGCTACAGGGGCCAGCACGGCGAGACTCGAAAGCTGATCAAGATTCATCTGGCCAACTACTTCGCTGGCGCGCTCCTGCTTCCCTATCCAGAGTTCTACCGGGAGGTGATGGGCACGCGCTACGACGTCGAGCTGCTCGCGCAGATTTTCGAGTCCTCATACGAGACCGTCGCGCACCGGATGTGCAATCTATCGGACCCGCGGCGCAGAGGTGCTCCCATGCACTTTCTGAGGGTCGACGTCGCGGGCAACATCTCCAAGCGCTACTCGGGCGACGGCATTCGCTTCCCGCACCAGGGTGGCTCCTGCCCAAAGATGTCGGTTCACTTGGCGTTCCTCACGCCGAGCGTGATCACGAAGCAGTATTCGACCTTTCCGGATGGATCGACCTATTTCTGCTTCGCCAAGGTGGTGAGCGAGCCTCAGCAGGGGTCTTTGGTCAAAGGGACGACCTACAGCATCGGCCTCGGCACCCACGCCGACAACGCGAAACACTTCGCGTACGCGGACGACATGCCCTTCGCGGACCCGAAGAAGATGGCCGTGCCGGTCGGGACGACCTGCCGCTTTTGCGAGCGGACGGATTGCAACATGCGCTCCGCGCCGAGTTACAAGTTCGCCTTCCGTGTCGACGAGTACACGAAGAAGGACAACTTCTTTTCGCCGTTGGTGAGGGCAGACGCCACCACGGAGCCGTCGAAGCCGGCTCGCCGCAAACCCACGGCGTGATATGGTCCGGCCCCGGAGGTTCCTCGATGCCGTCGTTCGATGTCGTTTCCAAGGTCGACTCCCATGAGGTCGACAATGCCCGCAACCAAGCCAGCAAAGAGATCACGCAGCGATACGATTTCAAGGGCACGGACACCAGCATCGAACAGACCGAGGAGGGGATCGTCATTCGCTCGAACAGCGAAGGCCGGCTCGACGCGGCCCGCGACGTGCTCGAAACGAAGATGGTGCGGCGCCAAGTCTCCCTGAAGTCTCTCGATCCGCAGCAGGCGCAACAAGCTGGCGGGAGCACCTGGCGCCAACTGATCAAGCTGAAAGAGGGTGTCTCGAAAGAGAAGGCCAAGGAGATCGTCAAGGCCATCAAAGACGAGAAGCTCAAGGTGCAGGCCTCGATTCAAGGCGACACGGTGAGGGTCTCCGGCAAGAAGCGGGATGAC
>CALLDH010000307.1 GCA_937998345.1 uncultured bacterium
CTAGTCGGGGCGACTGGATTCGAACCAGCGACCTCATGCTCCCAAAGCATGCGCACTACCAGGCTGTGCTACACCCCGTGACCTTCGTTCTACTGCGGTCTGGCGGCTTGGGGTAGCTGATGGCTACGGGATCCGCAACTCCCGCAGAATGGGGACGAGCTTGGCCGCGGCCTTTGCGCGGTGGCTGATTTGGTTCTTGGTTTCGGGGCCGAGCTCAGCCATCGTCTGCGCGTATCCCGCGGGAACGAATAGAGGGTCGTAGCCGAAGCCGTGGCTGCCTCTGGACTCGCTGCCAATGCGGCCTTCGCACGCCCCCTCGGCGATCGCGAGCTCGCGCCCGCTCTGGTCGATGATCACGATCGCGCATTGGAATCGGGCCGTACGCTCGTCGTCCGCGACGCCACTCAGTGCGTCGAGGAGCTTGGCGTTGTTCTCCGAGTCAGTGGAACCCTCCCCCGCATACCGTGCGGAGTACACCCCCGGACGCCCACCGAGCGCGTCGACCTCGAGCCCGCTGTCATCGGCAAGACACGGCATCCCTGCGACCGTCGCAATCTCCGTGGCCTTCTTGCGTGCGTTTCCGTAAAACGTGTCCCGGTCCTCCACGACCTCGATGGGTTCCGGTAGAGCGGCCATTGTCTCGAGCTCCAGTCCGGGCACCTCGGCAAGCAGCCGCTCGTACTCACGGAGCTTCCCCCTGTTCATCGTGGCGATGAGAATCCGCATCAGGGCAACAGTCGATCGATGTCGATGTCGATCTCGCCAAGCACTCGACGCTGTTCCTCGGCCAGTGCGGGCATCGCCGCAAGCGCCAGGTCGATCATTTGATCGAGCTTCTGGCGCATGATGGGCGCTCCCTCGGCAGTGCCCTGGACTTCGACCACCGCTCCCCGCGGTGTGCCGACCACGTTCAGGTCCACCTCGGCGTCACGGTCCTCCGTGTAGCAAAGGTCAAGCATCGGATGCTCTCCGAGCAACCCGACGCTGATCGCCGCAATCGGCTCCCGCAGCACGCCCTTGCCGACCAATCCCTTGGCGCGAACCCCATCGAGCGCGATCGCCGTCGCGACCATCCCGCCAGTGATGGACGCAGTCCGCGTCCCACCGTCCGCATCGAGCACGTCACAGTCGACCGTGATCATTCGCTCGCCGAGCTTCTCGAAATCGACCGCCGCCCGAAGCGCGCGTCCTACCAGGCGCTGAATCTCCGTGGTTCTGCCATCGACTTTGCCGCTGCGTCCGTCGCGACGATTCCGTTCCGGATTGGCCCGCGGATGCATCGCGTACTCGGCGGTGAGCCAACCCTTGCCCGAGCCGCGCATCCAGTCAGGCACGCCCTCCGATATCGAAGCCGCAATCAACACCGTGGTGCCACCGCAGCGATAAATCACTGAGCCTTCGGGATTCCGCTGCACGTTTGCTTCGATCGAAACCGGCCTCAGCGCATCGTAGGAGCGCCCATCTGCTCTGCTCATCCAACCCTCCGCACGGGCAGACCAGTAGTCGTTTGTGCCGCGGCTGGCAACCAAACTTCGAAGGTCGTTCCGTGCGGATGCCGGGGCTTGCACACGATGCTCCCCCCGTGAGCGACGACGATCTGCTGCGTGAGAGGCAATCCGAGACCCGTGCCCCTTTCCTTCGTCGTGTAGAACAAGTCGAAGACGTGCTCGCGCTCTTCCTCGCCGATGCCAGCGCCTTCGTCATGAACTTGGATGCGCACCCCGCGGTCGTACCGCATCGCTTCGAGCTTGGCGGTCCCTCCGTCGGGCATCGCTTCGCGCGCATTGCGCAAGAGATTGAGAAGCGCCTGGCGAAGCTGCGGCTCGTCCATCGCCACGGCGGGAAGCTGCGACGCCAGGTCCAACTGGAGCTCAACGCCCGCGGAGTCCATTTCGCGCCGAACGAATTCAGAGGTGTCACGCAGGAGGTGAGTCGGGTCCTCGGGAGTGAGCGAGGGCTCGGGCAGCCGCGCCAGGCGCAGGTACTCCTCGGTGATGCTCTCGAGGCGCTCGAGCTCTTGCTGGATCGACTCCAGCAGGCGCTTGCCCTCCGAGCCGAGCTCATGGATCTCGTCCCCGAGCATGTCGACATTGAGCCCGATACTCGACAGCGGGTTACGAACTTCGTGGGTGACGTGCGCGGCCATGCGACCAATGGCCGCCAGTCGCTCGGTTTGGATGAGGCGGGATTTCGTGGCGATTGCGTCCGAAACGTCATCGGCAACCACCAGAACCCCACGAACGCCACTCTCTCCGGCTTCGTCGCCGAAAGGCGTCACGAGCACATCGACCAGGCGCTCGGTGAAACCCGCGATCCGCTCGCCTTGGAGCGTTCGCGCGTCACCTCCCTCGGCAACCTCGGCGATCGCGCGAGCAAGCGCGGGAAAGCGTCGAAGAAGTGAGGTGTCGTCGATCGACGAACCGACATCGCGGGCGCTGGCTCCGAGGATCTCGTCGGCAGCCGGGTTGGTTGTCTTGATCACGCGATCCCGATCGACGACCACGATCGCCGCGCGCAGTGCCTCCACGATCTGAACCTGCATTCGCTGAAGCCGCTGTTCGGCAAGCGCCGCCTCGCGCAGACTCTGATCGCGGGCCGCGAGCGCCTGAACCATTCGCTCGAACTCCGCGACGAGCTGGCCAAGCTCGTCGTTTCGCCGGATATCGACGGCGCTCGAAAGGTCACCGCGGGAAACCGCTGCGACGCGCTGGTGCAACAAAGGAATCGGTCGCAGCAAGCGCTGAGACATGAAAGCCACGGCAATGCCGACGAGCAACGACAGC
>CALLDH010000308.1 GCA_937998345.1 uncultured bacterium
ACACTACCGCTGACGAAGGCCCTCGCAGTAAGCAGCGTGAGGCCTGGGATGGCGATCCCCCGCACCGTACAGCCGCCCGCGAGCGCCTGCTCGAGGTGGCCGCTTCATGTGTGGCCCGCGACGGGATTTCAGGGACCGGAATCGCACACGTCGCGCTCGAGGCCGGGGTGAGCCGGCCCACGGTCTATCGCTACTTCAAAGATCGGGAGGAGCTCATTCGCTCCGTGCTGCTTCAGGCAGGGCTTCGCCTGGCCAACGAAGTCCAGGAGCACATTCGAGGCTTCGAGGGGCCTGGCGAAAAGATCGTCGCCGCGACTCTCTTCACCCTGCGTGCCATCCAGGAAAACCCAGTCCTTCGACAGGTTTGGCAGCCGGCCATGTTCGACGCGACCGTGTTGAAAGGGTTCACTCAGCCCGCGTCGATCACATTCACACGAGTCGCCCTGTCGGAAATCATCGATACCACCGGCTGGGACGAGGACGAGGCCGCCGAATCGATGGAATTCATGCTCCGGATGATCCTTTCCCTGCTCGCGACCCCGGAGCCTCGCCGAACCGAGGAAGAGCTTCGAGAATTCCTGCGGCGGCGCTTGGTTCCCGCGCTCGGCTTGTAGTAAGGGGATCCACCGTGAGCAGTTGGAAGCACTCCTTGATGGTCGCGCTTGCGGTCGCCGCCCTTTTCCTGCCGGGAAGCTCCGCCTCGAACGCAGCCGCGGATGGGCCCATCGTGATTCGGTACGCGTCCCTTGCGCCACCGAGCTCGGGCTTTGGCAAAGTCCTCAAAGCCTGGGGCCGCACATTCAAGCAAGAGACCGAGGGCCGGGCGGAGCTTCGGTTCTACACCGGCGGCAGCCAGGGCGACGAACGCGACTTCATCCGGAAGATTCGGGCCGGACAGATCGACGCAGCCGGGATCACCACCACGGGGATGGGCATGGTCGTACGGCCCATCCTCGTTCTTACCGCGCCTGGACTGATCACCGAGATGGCGCAGCTCCAGCACGTTCGGTCGACGCTTCGAAGTCGCTTCGAGGAGATGTTCCGAGAGGCGGGGTTCGAGCTGCTGACCTGGGGCGACGGCGGCAAGAACCGCCTCTTCTCGACGAATCCTTTCACGCGGCCCAGCGACCTCAAGAGCGGGCGGCCCTGGGCTTGGAAAGATGACCCGGTGTTTGCAGGCTACCTGGGAGTGATCGGTGCCAATCCGGTGCGGGTCGGCGCGAACGAGGTCTATGGCGGTCTGCAAACTCGGATGATCGACACAGTACCGACCTCCTCCATCATGGCCGTCGCCATCCAGTGGTACACAAAGCTCAACTACATGGCGAAGCAGAACCTCAACATCCTCATCGGCGGATCGATCGTGAAGAAAGAAGTGTTCGACCAGCTCACGCCAGGGGACCAGAAGATCCTGCTCGATACCGCGGAGCGCGGGGCTCGAGCCTCGGACAAGCTCGTCCTCCGGGACGATGCGAAGGCATACAAGACCCTGCTCGGGCGGGGCCTCACCGAGGTCGACCTCACGCCTTACCAGGCCGAGTGGGACGCCGTCGCGAAGAAGACGCGGGAGCAGCTCGCGGGCCGGGTCTACAGCAAGAGCCTCCTCGATCAGGTTACGAAACTGGCCGCTGAAAAGTGAACAATCGCGGCTCTGAGCCGTCTATCCGTGAGCCAAGATGCAACACAGCAAGTACCCACTGATCCTCATCCTCGCGCTCGCCGCGCTCCTCGTTCCCGGAGGGCCCGCGGTCTCGCAAGCTCCGGCCGTGCCGGCCACGACAATCCGGATCGCGTCACTGGCGCCGCCCGGCTCTTCCTTCGTCAAGGTCCTCAAGGCCTGGAGCCGCACGCTTCAAAAGGAGACGGAAGGTCGAGTCGAGCTTCGCGTGTTTTCGGGTGGCAGTGAGGGCAGCGACCGAGACCTCGTCAAGCGGATCAAGGCAGGCAAGCTCGATGCAGCAGGGGTTGCGACCACCGGGCTGAGCATGGTCGCCCCTGAGCTCCAGGTTCTCACGGCCCCGGGGCTCCTCACCGACGACGCGCAACTCGATCGCGCACGCGAGAAGCTCGACGCAAAGCTTCAGAAGCTGATCGAGGACGGCGGCTTCAAGCTGCTCGCCTGGGGAGACGGTGGAAAGAACCGCGTGTTCTCCTCAACCGAGTTCAGCTCGCCGGCGGACCTCGCCGCAAAGCCTGGATGGGCTGGCAAAGACAATGCCGTGGGGCTCGAGTACATCAAGGCGCTCGGTGCAAGCCCGTTGCGAGTCGGAGCCTCCGGTGTGTTCCCTGGCCTCAAAGATGGGAAGCTCGAAATCGTGCCCGCGTCTGCCATGGCCGCGGTTGCGTTCCAATGGTACACGAAGCTCAAGTACGTGACCTCGAGCAACTTCAACATCATCGTGGGCGGCTCGATCATCAGTAAGAAGAAGTTCAACGAGCTCAGCACGGCTGACCAGAAGACCCTGCTCGACACCGCGGCGCGACCGGCCTCGAAGCTGGACCAGATCGTCGCTCGGGACGACGCGCGCGCTTACCAAACGCTGCTGGGCCGGGGCATCACCGAGGTGGACACCGCCCCGAACAAGGCAGCCTGGGATGCGGCCGCCAAGAAGGCCCGCGAGCAGCTGGCTCAGCGCGGCGTCTACAGCAAGAGCCTCCTGAAGACCGTAGAAGCCGCCGCCAAGAACTAACGAAGGTTTTGCGTTAGCCACGGGCGGCGGGGCTCTATAGACTTCGCGCCGGTGACTCCGGAGTGCATTCTCGCGATCGATTTGGGGACGAGCGGACCCAAGGTGGCGCTCGTCACGACGGAGGGCGAAGTGCTGGCCTCCGAGGTCGAGTCGACCGAGCTGTTCCTGAGTGAGGGAGGCGGGGCGGAGCAGGACCCCGACGACTGGTGGCGCGCCATCGTGGCCGCGGCCCGCCGAATCACCAATCGGCATCTGGTGCCGGCCGAGCAGATCATCGCTGTAGCCGTCACCTCGCAATGGGCCGGAACGGTGCCCGTCGACCGGGACGGCAATGCGCTCGGGCGAGCGATCATCTGGCTGGATTCCCGCGGGGCAAAGTACGTGCCCGAGGTGGCCGGCGGTCTGGTTCGGATCCAAGGCTATGGCGCGCTCAAGCTCGAGCGCTGGATTCGAAAGACCGGCGGGGTCCCGAGTCTCGCAGGCAAAGAGCCGGTCGCGCACATCTTGTTTCTTCGGCACGAGCGGCCGGAGATCTACGAGGCCGCGTACAAGTTCATGGAGCCGAAGGACTATCTAAACCTACGGCTCACCGGGAAGTTCCTCGCCACGACCGATTCGATCGCGCTGCACTGGGTGACGAACAATCGCGACATCGACAACGTCCACTACGACGACAAACTGCTGGCTCAGGCCACTTTGCCTCGCGAGAAGCTTCCGGACCTGACCCGCGCGGTCGACGTGATCGGGACGCTGACATCCGCTGCGGCACTAGAGTTGGGCGTGAACGAAGACACCAAGGTGGTCGGGGGCACGCCGGACGTACCCGCAGCAGCGGTGGGATCGGGCGCCGTCGGAGATTTCGAGGGGCATATCTACGTCGGGACCTCGTCTTGGCTGACGTGCCATGTTCCTTTCAAGAAGACCGACTTGATTCACAATATGGCGTCGCTCCCGTCGGCGCTTCCGGGCCGCTACTTCATCGGTAACGAGCAAGAAACAGCCGGAGCCTGCATGGCATGGCTGCGAGACAGCGTGCTCTGTCGCGACGACGCCCTCGACCCGGGCGCCCCACCCGATGACGCGTTCGAACGTTTCGGCGAGCTCGCCTCGGAGGTGCCCGCGGGAAGTGACAAGCTGATCTTCACGCCGTGGCTTTACGGCGAGCACACGCCTGTCGCGAATCCTCACTTGCGAGCCGCATTTTCGAACGTGTCGTTGCGGACGACTCGCGCACATATGATCCGCGCCGTGATGGAAGGCGTCGCCTACAACACCCGCTGGCTGATGGGAGGCGTCGAGTCGTTCATCGATCGCGAGTTCGAGGGGCTTCGGTTCATCGGCGGCGGCGCAAAGTCGGAGCTCTGGTGTCAGATCTTTGCAGATGTGCTCAATCGTCCGATCGACCGGGTCGCCGATCCGCTTTCGGCGAATGTCCGCGGCGCGGCGTTCGTGGCGGCCGTGGGGCTAGGCAAGCTGAAGGTCGAGGACATCCCGTCGCGGGTTCCCATCGACAAACGCTACATGCCCAACCAGAATCATCGATCGATCTACGACGAGCTCTTCAAGGCCTTCCTGGAAATCCAGAAGAAAAGCGAGGGCATGTACAACCGGCTCAATAAATAGGCGCCGCGAGCGGGCTGGCCGATTCCGCAGTGGTGCGGTACGCAGGGCCCATGGACATCAAGGATCTTGCGAACGTGCGCCTGGGGCCTCTCGAGCCTCTCGTGGCGCGCATCTACCAGTACGCAAAGCGTTTGCCCATGGTCAAGGAGAAGCTCGAAGCGGAGTACGCGCCGATCATGGAGGAGCTTCGCAAATCGGCGAAACCCTATGCAGGCGAGGTCGAGAGTCACGCAACCCTTCCCGCCGATGGGAAGCCTCGTGCGGATGTTCTGTCGGAAATCCGCGAGCTAGAACGGCGGGAGACCGAGCGCTGGAAAGATGGATACGTGTCGGGAGCGGTCTACCACGGCGACCCGGAGCACATCGCCTTTCTCAACGAGGTGTACTCGATCACGTCGCAAACCAACCCGCTCCACTCCGACCTCTGGCCGAGCATCGCGAAATACGAAGCGGAAATCGTCTCGATGACGGCGAACATGCTGGGTGCACAGCGAGCGGCGGATGCGGCGGTGTGTGGCTCGGTGTCGAGCGGGGGGACGGAGAGCATCATGCTCGCGATGCGCTCCTACCGCGACTGGGCTCGAGATACCAAGGGCATCACCTCACCCGAACTCGTCGTGCCGACCACCGCGCACGCCGCCTTCGACAAGTCGGCGCAGTACTTCGGCATCAAGCTGGTCAAGGTGCCCGTCGGCCCGGATTGCCGGGCGGATGTGGCCGCGACCAGGAAGGCGATCAACCGACACACCATTTGTGTCGTCGGATCGGCAATTTCATTCCCGCATGGAGTGATCGACCCCATCGAAGAGCTCTCGGAGCTCGCTCGGAAGCGCGGCATTGGCTTCCACACCGACGCCTGCCTGGGCGGCTTCATCCTGCCCTGGGCCAAAAAACTCGGGTACGACGTTCCTGCGTTCGACTTTCGCTTGCCAGGGGTAACCTCCATGTCTGCGGACACGCACAAGTACGGATACGCCGCAAAGGGAACGAGCGTAGTGCTCTATCGCAACTACGACTTGCGGCACTATCAGTACTACAAAGTCGCCGACTGGCCCGGCGGGCTCTACTTCTCGCCGACGTTCGCCGGGAGCCGCCCGGGAGCGCTCAGCGCGACATGTTGGGCGGCCATGATCTCGATGGGAGAAAGCGGCTATCTCGATGCGAGCCGGAGCATCTTGGGAACCGGAGCGAAGATCCGCGAAGGCGTCCGCGCCATCCCAGAGCTCAAAGTACTCGGCAACCCGCTTTGGGTGATCGCGTTTGGCTCTGACGAGCTCGACATCTATCGCGTCATGGACTTCATGACGAAGCGCAACTGGAACCTCAACGGCTTGCACAAGCCCCCGAGCGTCCACCTCGCGGTCACCCTCCGGCACACGCAGGAAGGAGTCGCCGATCGCTTCCTCGACGATCTACGTGCCGCGGTCGAGCACACCAAGGCCCACCCCCACGAAGAAGGCGGCATGGCCCCGGTCTACGGCATGGCCAACACCGTCCCGGTCCAGGGCGTCGTCACCGACCTCCTAGAGCGTTACCTAGACGTGTTGTACGAAGTATAGCAAGGGGGACCGATGCAACTCGTCGAACTCTACAGGACTACCGATCCGCTGACGACTGCCCTTTGGGTGGCAGGGGGACTGGCTGTTCTTTGCTGGGTCTTGTCGCTGATCACGAAGGAGTATTCGTGGGTCGATCGACTCTGGTCGATCACGCCTGTGCTCTTCGCCGTTCACTTCGCCGCCTATGTCGAGTTCAGCGATGCCCGACTGAATCTAATGGCGGCGCTCACCGTGCTCTGGGGGGTGCGCCTCACCTACAACTTCGCGCGCAAGGGTGGTTACAAGTCGGGCGGCGAGGATTATCGCTGGGAGGAGATCCAAGCAAAGATCGGACCCCTGTGGTTCCAGGTGCTGAACGCGACATTCATCGCGCCTTTTCAGAACTATCTTCTCCTGCTGATCGCGGTGCCTTCATACGCAGCGTACCGTTTCATCGGGACGCCGCTCAACGCTCTCGACTACGCCGCCGCGATCGCCTTCGTCGCCTTCTTCATCGGAGAAGCCGTTGCGGACGAGCAGCAGTGGAAGTTTCAGAACGCGAAGTACGCGGCCATCGCGCGGGGGGAAGCTCCGGAAGCTGACTTCATCACGACGGGACTCTTCCGGTACTCGAGGCACCCGAATTTCTTTTGCGAGCAGGCGATGTGGTGGACCTACTACATCTTCTCTGTTGCCGCGGGCGCCGGTTGGCTGAACTGGACCATCACGGGCGCCGTGCTGCTCACCCTCTTGTTCCAAGGCTCGACCGGCCTCACGGAAAAGCTCTCCGCGCGAAAGTACCCTGCGTACGCCGACTACCAACGGACGACGAACCGTTTGATGCCCTGGCCGCCCTCGTGAGCGGGGTCTAGCGAATCCGCCGGTGTTCGAGGCTCGGGACCGCCCGGCGGACCTTTTCGACGAAGGCAGGGTCGATCGGTGCCACCGCAACGCCCTCGCCTTGCCCGCACTGGGCAACAACCGTGCCCCAGGGGTCGGCGATCAGTGCGTGTCCGTACGAGCGCCGCTCCCCGTAGTGGTGACCCGTCTGCGCTGCCGCCAGCACGTAACACTGTTGTTCGATCGCGCGGGCGCGCAGTAGTACGTGCCAGTGGTCTTTGCCCGTGGTCTGCGTGAACGCCGCAGGGACCGCGAGCGCGATGGCGCCGGCGTCGACCAAACGCCGGTAGAGCTCGGGGAACCGCAGGTCGTAGCAAACACTCAGCCCGAGCGTTCCAAACGGGGCTTCGGCGATGACGGTGTCGGACCCGGGTTCCACGGTCTGTGATTCGAGCAACTTGGTGCCATCGGGTAAGTCTACGTCGAAGAGGTGTATCTTTCGGTAGACGGCATCGATTGAGCCATCTGCGCGCATGTAGATGCACGCGTTGCGCACCTTGCCAGGCACGTCGCTCTTCTCCCAGAAGCCGCCGTACACCACGTCGACTCCGGCGTCTTGTGCCGCCACCCGGCAACGCTCGAGGATCGGCCCGCCTTCATCGAGGGACTCTGCGATATCGATCTTTCCCTTCTCAGGACCGAGGTACGAAAAGCACTCCGGCACGAGCACCATCTCGGCGCCCCGTAGCGCAGCGTCGCGCACGAGTCCGTGCACCGTGTCCATATTGGCATCGACATCGGCGGTGGATGTCATCTGGAGCACGCCTGCGATCACCCGCTTCGACTGGCTCAATGTGAAAACCTCCGCATCGACACGTTCATCAGTAAGCCCAGGCCCAACATGGTCGAGAGCAGGCTCGACCCGCCGTACGAGAACAATGGAAGCGTCATTCCAACGACGGGCAGCAGCCCCGAGACCATCCCACGATTGACCACGGTTTGCCAGAAGATCATGGCGCCGACGCCGACGGCGACCACCGCACCAAAACGGTCCTTGGCCTGAGATGCGATTCGGAGCGCCCACAGGACCAGGAACAAATAGAGACTGATCAGGAGCACCGCGCCCAAAAAGCCGTGCTCCTCCGCCCAGACGGGGAACGGGAAGTCGGTGTGCTGATCGGGCAGAAAGCGAAACCGGGTTTGCGTGCCTTGCGTGAACCCTTTGCCCGTCAGCCCACCACTTCCGATCGCCACGAGCGACTGATGGGTGTGCCAGCCCGAGTCGAGGAGATCGGTTTGTGTCCCTCCGATTCGGTCCCAAAACGCTGTGATTCGCTCTTTTTGGTAGTCCTTCAGGAGGTAGAACCAGGTGACGGGAGCGGCGACTACGAAGGTCGCGAGAAGCGTGACGACCGAACGCATCTTGAGCTGGGTCAGCATCATGACGCTCGCAAAGATGAACGCGAGGACCATCGCTGTACCGAGGTCGGGCTGGAGCAGGACCAGCGCCATCGGCAGAGCGAGGATCAGCCCGGGGATGATGAGGTCGGCCAGCGTGCGGCCCCCGGTTTTGGTGTCGTGGTGGAGATACTTCGCGAGCGCGATGATCAGGCCGATCTTCATCAGCTCGCTCGGCTGAAGCGAGAATCCGCCGAGGGCAATCCAGCGCGTGGAGCCCCGAACGCTCCTCCCGAGCCCGAACACCAGGACGAGTGCGAGAATGCACGCCCCGTAGATCACCCAGCCGTATCGTTCGAAGTGCCGGTAGTCGATGGCGACCGTCAGCCCTGCGACGCCGAAGCCGAGAATGAGCCAGTAGAGCTGCTGCACGTATGCATCCGACGTCCTGCCGCCTTCGGTGGCGCTGTAGAGGTTGAGCACGCCGAACAATGCAATCGTCGACACCGCAATGAAAAGCGGCCAGTCGAAGTCGTCGCGGATTGTTCTTCCAATCGCCACCGGCTACTCCGTCTCCGTGGGCTCTGGCTCACTCAAGTACTGCTGCATGACCGACGTGGCGATCGGGGCGGCGCTCGCTCCGCCCGAACCACCGTGCTCCACCAGGACCGCAAAGGCCACCTGCGGATCTTCGGCGGGAGCAAAGCCCGCGAACCAGCCGTGCGAGCGGTCGAGGTACCAGGCGCTCGATGATTCCTCAGAGCGGCCCCTGCGACTGACGACCTGGGCGGTGCCGGTCTTGCCGGCAACCCCCACCCCATCCCGGTTCCGCGCGCGGTACGCCGTACCGGACTCTTCCTGAACCACGTCGTTGAGCGCTCGGCGCATCAGATCGAGATGCTGCGGCGACACCCCAACCTCCCGCTTGATCCGCGGCTCAAACGTCTCGGACAGAGAGCCGTCCGGCGCCCTCACGTTCTGCACGACCTGGGGCACATACAGCGTGCCTCCGTTGGCGATCGCGGCATTGGCCATCGCAAGCTGGAGGACGGTAACGCGCGTGTTGCCCTGCCCGATCGCAGTGTTGAGTGTGTACCCAATGCGAAACGCCCCGTAGTGTTCGATATACCATTCGCGGGTCGCCAGGAAGCCTTTCGCTTCGCTGTTGACGCCGATCCCGGTTTGCTCGGCGAAACCAAACGCCTCCGCATAGCGTGTGATTCGTTCGATCCCTACTTGTTCGGCGAGCTCCCAGAAATACACGTTGCAGGATTGAACGATCGACTCGTAGAGGTCGACCCAATCGTGCCGCTTGTTGCAGCGGAACTTCTGCCTGCCGATCTTCAGCGACCCCAGGCACTCGACGCGCTGCATCGGGTCGACGACGGCGTCTTCGAGCGAGGCCAGGGCGGTGATGACCTTGAAGGTCGAGCCCGGGAAATAGGTTTCGTACATCGTCTTGTCGATCAATGGCCGAAACGGGTCGCCGGTGAGCTCGGCGTAGCGCTTCGTGCTGAGGCCACTGCTCATCTCATTGGGATCGTAGACAGGCTTCGAATAGAGCGCGCGAACGGCGCCCGTATGAATGTCGACGACGACGGCCGCCCCCGAGGGATGCGGTCGAAACGCGCGGTCAAACGCTTCCATAAGCCGCATGTCGATCGTCAGTTGGATGTCGTGGCCGGGAACCGGCTTCTTCAGCATCTCGACTTCGAGCGAGTCGGGCCGCGTTCCCACGAGAGCTTTTCCTCTGGCGTCCACGACGACTCTCCGAAAGCCCCGCGACCCCTTGAGCAGAGGCTCATAGCGCTTCTCGAGCCCGCTCCGGCCGATTCGGTCCCCTGAGCGGTAGGCGCTCGGGTCGGACGAGCGCTCCAGGTCTTGGGCGTTGACCTCGTTGAGATAGCCAATCAGATGAGCCCCAAGCGTGGCGTACGGATAGTCACGGAGAGGAACGGTGACCACGTCGAGCGCCGGGAGCTCCGCCAGGTGGGTCTCCAGCGCAGCAAGCTGCTCACGGTCGATGTCACTGAATAGCTCGAGCTGGTGCGTGCGGCGGCTCGGGGGAAGCTCGTCCAATCTCGTCTGAAGGCTGTTCCGGTCTTGCTTACTCAGCCCCATCAGCGACCCAATTCGGTCTACGTCGTCGGACCCGAGCAGTCTCGGGGTCGCGTAGACATCGTAAGATGGGCGATTCGAGGCGACGACGCGGCCCTCGATGTCTCGAATCACCCCCCGGGTGGCGGGAAGCTCGAGCGTCTTGGTGATATTCTGCTGCGCGATGCCCGACCATCGATCGCGTTGAAAGAGTTGCACCTGGGCGACGCGAATGATGATCCCGCCGAAGACGAGCACGACGAACAGCGCCATCCATCGATAGCGCTTGCGGAACTCCCCGACTTCCCTTCGCTGCGAGAGGGTAATCATGTCGGCGCTCGCTCGGACTCGGGGTCGATCCACCGAACCAGGGCAAACAGGATCGGCGCGACGAGCGCAGTGGCGAGGGCGGAAGCGAAAAGCGTGATGGTCAGTGTCACGCCGCTCCAAGCCATGCCGCCGGGCGTGAACCCTCGGATGAGCTCGAGCAAGCCTCCAAGAAGGACGGTCAGAGCGAAGGTCAGCACCATCTCGAATGCGATGCCCCGAAATGTCAGGAGGTACCCGGCCAACCAGGCCGTGAGATAGCCGACCACGAAGACGAAGGTGTGTAGGCCCAGCGGATTCCCCGTAAAGAGGTCGTACAGGTAGCCGATTGCGAACGCCGTCGTAGCGCCGCGAAGGACCCTCACGCCCGGCGCCGTGCCCATCGCGAACACGAACGGAAGGCCCAGGTAGGGTGAGAACGGATAGGGGGCGAGCACCCGCGAAAAGACCGACTGCGTGAGCAGCATCGCGAACGCGACCAGGACGATGATGATGCTGCCTCGCGCGCCGTGCATGCCCCTACCCCTAGAGCGCGTCCGAGTCCTTGGGCCCGGAGGTCAGGATCAGCACCTCGTCGAGTCTGGTGAAATCGACGGCTGGAGTCACTTCACCTTCCTGATGGAGGCCGAACTCCTGGTCGCCAATCTTGCTGACATAGCCAATGAGAATCGATGCCGGGAATTTCTTCCCGAGGCCTGAGGTGAAGACCTCGTCGCCGACGGCCACCTGGTCATCCGCGCGGTCGAACTGGATGCGGCAGCGGTAGCGGCTGCGTTCGCCGAGCCCCTCGATGCGTCCGCGAGCCCGGCTCTCACCGACCACGACATCCACGCGGCTCTCGGGGTCGATCGTCAGCAGCACGTCAGCGAAGCGCCCTGACACGCGCCGTATTTGGCCGACGAGCCCTTCGTTGGCGACGACGGGCATCCCAGCGTGCAAGCCCGCATGCTCGCCCTGATCGACCGCGAGCCGAACGACGCGAAACGAGGGCGAGATGCCCTTGGCGATCACGCGCGCAGTCATCGTCTCGGTCGCCAACCGTTCGCGCAGACCCAGCAACGATTCGAGCTCGTGTACCCGTTGCGCGTCGCCTCGCAAGACACGCATCTCACGCTTCAGCCGATCGTTCTCCGCGCGCAGATGATCGTTGTCGCTCTTGACGTCCACCAGATACACGTAGTCTTCGACGACGCCCGTCACGCCATCGGCAGCCCACTCGGCAACGTACTGCACCGGGCCGCTCACCTGAAGCAGCGCGCGGTCGAGCCAGGAAAGCTCGGAAGGGTCTCTGAGATTCGCGCGCAAAAAGACGGCAGGGATGATCACCAGGGCAAGCAAGATGGCGGCATCTCGAATCGTCTGAAAGTAGTTCATTGCCGCGTTCTTGCTCCTCGCACTACGCGATCGTCACCTCACGGAGCAGATCCAAGTGGTCCAGCGCCTTGCCGGATCCAAGCACGACGGCTGACACTGGATCATCCGAAACCATCACGGGGAGCCCTGTTTCCTCACGCAATAGCACGTCCAAGTTCTTTAGAAGGGCGCCGCCACCGGTGAGCACGATGCCTTTGTCCACGATGTCGGCCGACAGCTCGGGCGGGGTGCGTTCGAGCGCCATCATGACGGCTTCCGTGATTGCGTTGATCGGTTCGGTGAGCGCGTCGCGAATCTCGTCGGAGTTGACGATGACTGTCTTCGGCACGCCCGCAACCATATCGCGGCCTTTTACTTCCATCGTCGCCGCGTCGCCTTCCCAGTGCGCATTGCCGACCGTACACTTCACGCGCTCGGCCGACTGCTCACCGATCAGGAGATTGTACTTGCGCTTGAGGTACGCGATGATCGCTTCGTCCATCTTGTCACCACCGACGCGAACCGACTGCGAGTAGACGATCCCGGCGAGCGAGATGACCGCCACCTCCGTCGTGCCGCCGCCGATGTCGACGACCATGTTGCCGCTCGGCTCGGTGATGGGCAGCCCTGCGCCGATCGCCGCTGCCATCGGCTCTTCGATGAGAAACACCTCACGCGCGCCGGCGCCCTCCGCGCTCTCTTTGACGGCGCGTTTCTCGACCTCCGTGATACCGAACGGAACGCAGATGATGATACGGGGTTTGACCAGAGTCCGGCGGTCGTGGTGCGCGCGCGCGATGAAGTAGCGGAGCATCGCCTCAGTGATGTCGAAGTCCGCGATCACGCCGTCGCGTAACGGACGCACGGCACGGATCGAGCCCGGCGTCCGCCCCAGCATCTCTTTGGCTTCTTTGCCGACCGCCAAGACGCGCTTCCCGCCGCGCGGGTCTGCCTGTACCGCGACTACGGACGGTTCGCAGGACACGATCCCTCGGCCCTTCACGTAGATGAGGGTCGTCGCCGTGCCCAAGTCGATGGCGAGGTCATTCGAGAATAGGCCGTAGAACCAGTCGGTGATCATGGGTGTGAGCTGGGCCCCAGAAGAGAATTGCCCACCATTCCAAGGGCTTCCGAGTGCAAGCCGCTTGCATGTAACAGCTTGGTTTGGGCCTTTCAACCCACGGATTTGGGGTTGAGCCAGGAAAGTGGGTAGCCTTTAGGGGTCCTGAACGGATGGGGGCCTATTGAGCGGAAAACCACAGGTATCCGAAGCACAGCGACGTGGGGCCGAAGCCGCGGAGCTCGTCGCCCGCGCCAAGGCGGGTGACCCGGTTGCCTTCGATGAGCTCGTCCGTAAGTACAGGCCACGTGTGTACTCGCTCGCGCTGCATCTGACAGGCCAGGCAAGCGACGCCGACGACATCACGCAGGACGCCTTCCTCAAGGCGTATCACAAACTTCCAGAGTTCGAAGGACGCAGCGAGTTCTTCACTTGGATCTATCGAATTACATTGCACCGGGCTCTCAACTCGAAACGCGATCGGAAGCGCAGGCGCACGGTGCCGCTCGATGACCCTCGCCTGGTCGCCGCCGTCGCCGTCGATTCGCACGGCGATCCGGAACGCGCGGCCCAACTGAGGGATCGATATCGGGCGCTTCTCGAAGCGTTCGACCGGCTTTCGCCCCTTCTACAAACGACGGTGGTTCTGACGACGCTTCAGGGCCTCAGCTACAAGGAAGCGGCGGTGGTCCTCGAGACCACCGAGGGCACGATCGCCTGGCGCATCCACGAGGCTCGCCGGAAGATGCAGGCTTACTTCGATGGCCTCGAGACGGGACAGACACGCGCCAAGCGGCGGCGGCCCATGTCGGACAGCGCGGTGTTCCGGTTGGAGAAGGCGCTGATGCAGCTCATCCCCGCGGTGCCGGCACCGGCGACCGCCCGCTGATCGGGTCATCCGGCGATTTGTGGTAAGGCAAGCTCGTGCTTGCCCACGGAATCATCACCTCCCGATCGGCCGATCCCGACCGATACATGCTGTTTTTGCACGGGATCCTAGGTACGCGAGCCAATTGGCGAGCCATCGCCCGGCGGTTCGTCGACGCGAGGCCCGAGTGGGGCGCAGTCCTGGTCGACCTCCGCGAGCACGGGGAGTCCCTCGGACTCTCAGGCCCACACAGCGTGCGAGCGGCGGCAGCCGATGTGGCCGAGCTCGAGGCGTCGCTGCCCGTCCGAACCGCGGGCGCTCTCGGCCACAGCTTCGGGGGCAAGGTCGTGCTGGAGTGGCTCCGATCGCGCGGGGGTCGACTCACCGAGGCGTGGACCATCGACTCTTCGCCGTCTCCGCACGTGGAGAATCGCGACACGTCGGCAACGGCCACGGTGATTCGAACTCTCGAAGCCCTTCCCCGACAATGGGCGTCCCGAGACGCGTTCGTCTCGGCGCTGGTCGGGGCCGGGCAGCCGCCGCCGATAGCCCAATGGCTCGCGATGAACCTCCGGAGGACCGGCAGTGGCGAACGTAGCTTCGGGCCGGACCTCGGTGTGGTTCGCGCTCTCATCGAAGACTACGCCCGGACGGACAGTTGGGACGTGCTCGAAGCACTGCCGCAGGGTTGCACGCTCGACGTGGTCATCGGCGGCCGTTCCGAGGTGTTTTCCCCCTCGGATCGCGAGCGGGTGGCGCAACTCGCGGACCGGAATTCAAACATCTCGGTGCATGTGATCGAACCGGCGGGGCATTGGGTGCACGTCGATGCGACCGATGCACTGCTGGCGCTCTTGACTTCGCCGCGAAGCCCACAACGATAAGCTTCGATGGCGATCTTCATGACAGGGGCGACTGGGTACCTCGGGTCGTACTCTACCGAGTGGCTCCTTCGCAACACCGACCACGAGCTCGCACTTCTGGTGGGGACCTCGGACTACGACGCCGGCGTCGAACGCCTCTGGAAGTCCCTTCAACTGCACATGGAGGCCGACGAGTTTCATCGCCACCTGGATCGGATCTGTTTCATCGGCGGTGATTTGACCGAGCCCGGCCTGGGCATCTCTGCAGCAGACTACGATTGGCTCATTTCGAACGCGGAGTCGGTTCTCCATAACGCGGACGCCCTCGACTTCCGTTCCGAGCGCGCCTGTACGAATCAAAACCTTCGAGGCACGCTCTCGGTCATTCAGCTCGCGCGCGCGATCCAAGAAGACCATCCTCTGGAGCGCTTCACGCTGGTGTCGACGGCGGCCGTGGCCGGCAACCGTCCGGGAGCGCTGGTGATGGAAGACGAACCCCTCGACTGGAGCCAGCCCGATTTCAATCCGTTCACGCGTACGAAGAAGTTTTGTGAGCACATGGTCCGAGAGCTCTTGCCCGACTCGCCCTGCCTGGTCCTGCGCCCGAGCAGTGTCGTTGGCGATTCACGCTTCGCCGCAACGACCCGGTTCGACATGATCCGTGCGCTCGGCGCCTTGACCGACCTCCCAGTGCTGCCGCTGTCACCCGACATTCGCCTCGACATCGTCAACGCCGACTGGGTCGGCCCAAGCATCGCGGAGCTGCACGTGCGTGAAGACCTCGCGCGCGACACGTACCACTTGAGCGCGGGCATGGAGGCGCGAAGCCTCGGAGAGATTACCGACGCATTTTCGTCCGCCCTCGGCAAACGAACCCCTCGGTTTGCCAGCCAGCTCGCGGCACCCTTCGAGAGAGCGATGGATGCCCTGGCCAACTTTCCCAAAGCGGGAAACCTCCACCGCATCGGCGCGCTCCTGAGCATGCTCGTCCCGTACATCGCAACGGACATCGTGTACGACAACACGCGCGCGGTGACGGATCTGCATAGCGCGCCAACGCCCTTCACTTCGTACGGCGCGGCGCTGTACACCTACGCGAAATCCGTGAATTTCGAGTTCCCGTATAGGGCACTCCCCGAAGGTCTCGATCTTTCGAACGTTCCACCCAACCCCGTTCGTCCGATGGCGTGAGCCCAGGGCGGCACTTTCCATGTGTCGCCGGGAGTGGTAATTGGGCCGATGATGGGGCTCAAGGACACAGTCGACTGGGCGCGCAACGAGTGGGGCATCTTTCGCAAGGGCGGCGAGATGGGCTGGCGTCAACGCGGGCGCTGGCTGCAGCAGTGGGTCCCGTTCGGAACCCGCACGGTCGGCTGGAGTTTCGTGTCGCTCGGCATCGGGCCGCTCACCAAAGGCGCGGCCTCGACGTGGGCAGCCAAGAAGTGGAGCCAGTCCTCGGCCAAAGGCCTCCGCATCTACATCGAGGCAAGTGGCGGAGAGAACGTGCCGGACGGTGGCTTCGTCTACGCAAGCAACCACGAGAGCTTGATCGACATCTTGGTGCTCGGCGCGGCACTGCCCGGCGATTTCAAGTGGGCCGCGAAGCGTTCAGTGATGAATATCCCCTTCTTGGGCTGGCACCTCAGGCTAGCGGGACACGTGCCCGTAGACCGCAACAAGGGCAAGAGTGCGGCCCTGGCGGTCATGGAGGCATTCGAGAGCGTGCTCCGCGATGACAAACCGCTCCTCGTGTTCCCCGAAGGGACGCGGACCGAAGACGGTAAGCTGAGGGAGTTCAAGAACGGTGCATTCCAAGCGGCCGTGCTGACCGGTAAGCCGGTGGTGCCCGTCGCACTGAATGGCACGTTCACGCTGATGTCGCGCGACGAGGTCGATACGGGCGGAAGCAAGAGCCGCGAGGACCGTCTCGTCACGGTGCAAATCGGAAAGCCGCTCTACCCCAGCGCGGAGCTCGAGGATGAGGAAGCAGTGGCTGACTTGCTCAGGCGCACCCGAGCCGCGGTGGTCGACATGCTCGCCGAGGTTAGGCCTGCTGAGGCCGTTGCCGTATCAGCGCAGGCACTTTGAGCTCGATCACCGTTTCGCCGCGTTGATCGCTGAGCAGCAGATAGAGCATTCAGCAGTACTGGTCGACGATCTTGCCTAGCCCGGGGACGGCGCTTTCGACGTTCTTGCGTGCCGAGCCTCGAAGCTTGCCATAAGCGCCTTTGACCGAGCCGTGCTTGGAGCTCTGGGCACGGCCATCCGTGACGGCGAGGAGGGCTTCGGCCACTTCTTTCGAGTGTGCGCTGAAGTAGCTCGCGGCGGACTGACCTTGGGCGACCGCCTGCGCGCGAAACGGTTCGAGCGCCGCGGCGAATTCCGGCAGCAGGGCTTGAACCACGTTGCGAACGAAGCCCGGCTTCACGCCTTGGACCAGCTTGTACCCCGCTTTGACGGCGACACCGCTGATGCCGCGCTGGTTGCCCACTTCCTCATCGACCAAACGGCAAACATCTTCGGTGATTGAGGCGCGCTTGGCCTCGTCATTCAACACGTCGTTCAGATTCATGACCCTTCCTTTTGCCTCTTGGGGCGCTCGACGCAAGCGCGGCGTCCTCGATGCTCGATTCGATCTCTCGAACCACGGCGTCCACAGTGTCGCGACGCTCGCTCACGACGAAGAAGTACTCCTTGTTCCGCAGATGACTCACACGACCGACCTTCTCGCCGCTGGGATTGTGGATGCCAATCTGGGCCCCAACGTAGCGCTTGAAGTCGACGGCAACGACGCCCACGTGCCCTCTTTGCGATAGCAGCGCGATCATCTCCTCGCGGTCGACGTGCCCCTCGTTGTTGAACGAGACCAGCAGATGCTTGCAACGGACGGCCTCGAAGATGGCCTGCAACCCTTGACGAATCCGGCGCTTCGAGTTGAAGTCGCTCTTGTAATCCTTGCACTGGACGCGCTTGTTGGCGATGCCGTAGGTCTCGGGCTTGTCCCAGCGAACGAGGCTCTCCCAGACGTGATAGTTGCCCATGTAGCTGTGCTGGTTGTACGGCGGATCGATGTAGGCGACGTCAGCGTCGACACTTGACGCCGCCTCGACCGCATCGAGGTGAAGCGCCTCGCCGGGGCCGGATAGAATCGCTGGCACGCGGAGCTCTAGGTCATTGAACGCGCGGGCCGCCCACTGCTTCAAGTAGGCCATCTGCACACCGGTCGTGGAGTCGACGCGATCGGCGGCCTCCATCAAGGACACCAGAACAATGGCTTCGAGCTCTGGCGGCAAAGCGCGCCGGGCGATGTCCTCCCTGATCGCGTCCACGCGCGCGCCGTTCTTTGGCTGGAAGTACCGCGCGTCTTCGCAGAACGCTTGGGTGAAGTACCCGTCGTCTGGATTGACGACCGAGAGCTCAGCGATGAGCTGCGTCGCCTCCTCGAGCCAACGATCCGCATCCGCTTGCACGTAGCAGCGAGCCAGAGTCGCCGCGTATGCCAGATGGTCGTTCGCGATCACGAAGCGACCAGACTCCTTGAGACCTCTCGCCACGCGTGAAGTCCCTGAAAACAAGTCGAGCACCCTCC
>CALLDH010000309.1 GCA_937998345.1 uncultured bacterium
GCAGGAATCCTCGCCTCGGTGTCGTCCGTCTTCTCCTCCAACGGCATCAGCATCAGCGAGGCCTCATGTTTGTCGAAAGACGGCCGCGCGGAGAATATGTTCCACTTCCGAGTCGGCGATATCGACCGCTTGCGTGAGCTCATGCGAGGCGTCGCCAAACTGAAAGGCGTCATCGACGTCGAACGTGTTTAGAGTCAGGGGCACGGTGAACCTGTGAGCACGCCCGTCGCGCGCGGTTCGCCAGTGTCAGCGCCAGCGTCAGTGCCGGCGATCCGCGATCCGAGACCGCTTCCCGCTTACGCCTCGACCTCTGTCGACCTCCACACGATCCTCAGCGCCCCTGCCGCCCCGGCCATCGCGACTAGCAGCAGCCACCAGCTGATGTGCTCGACCTCTTGGCTTAGGGTGTTGAAGCCTTCGATGCGAATCAGGGTTGCGGGTAGGAGCAAGGCGACGGCGTTGACTCCGGCGTGCATCGCGATGCTGGCCAGCGTGGACTTGGTTCGCAGGACGACCGCGCCAAGTACGAGTCCTCCGAGCGCCGCGTAGAGAACGGCGGCGGCTTCGAGGTGTGCCAAACCGAATAGGGCCGAGCTCCAGATCAACGCTCGGGTCTCTCCGTATTGCTCCTTCAGGTCCTGAAGCAGCCAGCCGCGAAACAGCAGCTCCTCGGTGACCGGTGCAACCAGAACCAGTGCGAGCAGCGCCGAGACTCCACCCCACCAGGTCTTCGGGTTGATCAGCCTGTGACGCCGCGCCAGCTCGTCGAAGCTGACCGGCCACACCTCTTGAACGAGGTTTCCCACCTCGGCGAGCGGCAGTTGCATGAAGGCCCCGGCGACGAAGCAAAGAGCAACGATTCCTCCGACCAACGGACGCACATGCACCGATTCCAGGAGCCCTCCGTCGCGCCGCCTGTGCGGAAACGCAACGATGAAGATGACCCCGACGCTTGCCGCCTGCACCAGCGCATAATTCAGGGGTGCCTGAGCACCGGCCCGAATCGCCTCGCCCCAGGTCCCCGACCAGCTCCTCAGCTGTAGAAACCCTGCGAGCCCCATGAACAGATGATTCAGAACCGGGACTGCCAGCGCGATGACCAGAGCTCGCAGATATCCGCTCACGACAACGCGTAGCCTGACACGTTCCCCTGGGTACGACGCAAGATATGAACCTGCCCTAGTCGGCGGACCCTGCTATAGCGGCTGGGCAGCATGAGGATCCGTTTCCTGTTCATTTTTGGGTTGCTGAGCCTCACGGTTGCGTGCGCCCACTCCAAATCGACCACCAACGGTGCCCGCGTCCAGGGCGCGGAGCCGATCCCTCAGGCGGAGTATCCGGACGAGGCGAGGCGTTTCTTGCGGATGCCCCTCGACGACCCGGAGCGCCTCGGGCTGCGGGATCGCCTGATCGCATCGGTGCTTTCTCAAGCGCAAAGCCTTGCTGACGTCGGAGACTACGAAGGAGTCGTCCTCGAGGTGAGCCGCTTGACGATGTTTCTTTCTCCGGGCGACTACGCCGCCGGTGTTCTTCCGAAGTCCGTCGAACCTATCGCAAAGCACATTGCGGACCGTGGGGGACGCCTCGGCGACGAGGGCAACGTGCTCGCCGCCAATTTCATTCTCGAACGCTTGACTGGCGACGAGATCTATCAGCGCCGCTACGATGATGTAGCGACCTGGGGACGCGAAGCCCGTGCAAACCTCGACACCGTTACGGAGCAGTACGCCGGCCTCATTTCGGTCTGGGTCGACCACGCGGATTTGACCCCTGCGCCCGAAGTTCTCGACACGCTTGCCGGGCTTCATATCGCAGGACGTGATGCGGTCTCTGCCGAGACAGTCGAGAATCGTCACCGTCTCGGCATCGGTGGAGAGCGCCAACTCAGGCTAGCGCCGTTGAACGTTGCGGCGGTCTACCTCACGCACGGGGACATCAGGTCTGCCATCACGAAAGTCGAGTCGATGGGGCCGGGCGGCGAGCTTCAGCTTCGCCTCCTCGACCTGATGCGGACCGCCCATAGCTCCGATGAGGCCGGTGCGGCGGCGACCTACGAGCTCGTCGAGGGTTATCGATTGGCACGACCAGAGGTAGCCGAAGGCCTTTGCCGCTCGGCCCTCATTCGCTTCCCTCAGGACTATCGGTTTCCGACCTGCATGGCTCGCGTTGCGGCCGATTCAGAGCAATTTGCGGACGCGACCGCCTGGTGGGTGATCGCCATCGAGGTCGAACCCGAGATGATCGAGCTCTATGACGAGGCACTCGGCCAGCTCGACGAGTTCATCAAGACTCGACTCGAGGACCCGCACCCGGAGCGATCGAGCGCACTTGCTCGCGGCGCCGAGACGATTCTTGCTGAACGGCAGAAGCGTTGGCCAGACTCCACGCCACCCATTGCGCCCAACGAGCTCGAGTTCCTGATCGGCATGTTGGAGATGAACGCCGGCCACGCCGCCGAGGCGCAGCAACGCTTTGAAAAGAGCATCGAAAAGAACCCAGACCCGGGCGCTTTGACCCAGCTCGGGTTGCTTTTGGAACGGACCGGTCATCCCAAAGAAGCGGAGCAACAGTATCGTCGCGCGCTCGCACTGGCGCCCTCCGACTCGCTTGCCAATGACCTTCAACGCGCCGACATCCTCGAGAACTTGGGCAACGCCGCGCGCGCTCAGGGCAGGGCCAAGGAGATGGCCTCGCGGTACCGCGTCGCACTCCAGGCGTGGAATGAAGCGCGCGATCAGGTCGAGGGCCCAACCGCAGCGATCGTCGAGATGCGACGTGGGGTTCTTCTCGATCATCTTCGCCGGCACGACGAGGCGGTCGATGCCTTCGAGAACGCAATGTCCCATGCGCCACAGTGGCGCGACGTCTACGCGAGCATCCTCTCGCATCTCGTCTCCGCCCCGCCTGACTTCGAGCTCGCGTCCTCAGTCTGGCGTAGGTCTCAGCTGCATCTCACCTTGCCGCCCGAGTGGAAGGTCTACTTCACACTTTGGATTCAGCTCATCACCGCCCGTGCCGACCAGCCGCCAGTGGAAGAACACACCCAGCTTCTCAGGCGTCTCGGCGGAGGCTCCAACTGGTGGGGCAAGCTCGCTAGCTTTGGCGCAGGCGACCTCGATTATGCAGGGCTCATCAGCGTGGCCTCGAGTCTCGGAGAGGAGACAGAGGCGCTCTATTATGAAGGCTCGCGGCTCTTCATTGCCGGTGAGCGCCAGGCCGCGCGTGATCAGTTTCAGCGGGTCCTCGACACGAATATGGTGAGCTTCTTCGAATACGAAATGGCCCGGAAGCTGCTTCTTGAGCAGGAGAGGGCCGGGGCGCCGACGCCGTGATCGACTTCGAGAAGCTTGGAAAGCTCTACCTCGGCAGGCACTTCGACCCCGAGCGCGCGGAGCCCAACGAGGTTCCCGTTCTCTACGATTCGAAGGACCTCACCACTCACGCAGTTTGTGTCGGGATGACCGGCAGCGGCAAGACCGGCCTCTGCCTGACACTGCTTGAAGAAGCGGCGATCGACGGCATCCCCGCCCTGTGCATCGACCCCAAGGGGGACCTCGGGAACCTCATGCTCACCTTTCCCCAGCTTCGGCCGGGCGACTTCGAGCCCTGGATCGACCCCGCGGAAGCTGAACGAAAGGGCCGCTCGGTGGCGGAGCAGGCCGAAACGGTGTCCACGCTCTGGCGCGAAGGTCTCGCGCAGTGGGGGCAGGACGGCGCGCGAATCGGGCGCTTCAAGGACGCCGTCGAGATTGGCATCTACACCCCAGGAAGCTCCGCGGGCCGGCCGCTCCGAGTGCTGGAGTCGTTCGACCCACCGAGCGACGATGCTGATGAGGACGCGCGACGCGACGAGATCATGGGCTCGGTTTCGGGTCTCCTGGCGCTCGTGGGGATCGACCCCGATCCGGTCAACAGCAAGGAGCACATCCTCTTGTCGAATTTGGTTTCCCATGCCTGGTCTCAGGGCGAGTCCCTCTCGCTCGGCGACCTCATTCGTGGGATTTCGGATCCACCATTCGATCGGATTGGCGTCATGGGTCTCGAGACCTTCTATCCGGCGTCTGAGCGACAGAAGCTCGCGATGCGGCTCAATGGTGTTCTCGCGTCCCCTGGGTTTTCGGCGTGGCTGGATGGTGAGCCGCTCGACATTCAGCGCTTGCTTTGGAGCGAGGATGGCAAGCCTCGAATCACAATTCTTTCGATCGCTCACCTGAGTGAGCCCGAACGGATGTTCTTCGTGAGCATGCTGCTCAACCGGGTGGTTTCCTGGGTGCGCACTCAGTCCGGCACATCGAGCCTTCGCGCGATCCTCTACATGGACGAGGTCTTCGGGTTTCTCCCACCGGTTTCAGAGCCTCCATCGAAGAGGCCACTTCTCACCCTCCTGAAACAGGCGCGCGCTTATGGGCTCGGCGTCGTCCTTGCTACGCAGAACCCAGTCGACCTCGACTACAAAGCGCTCTCGAACTGTGGCACCTGGTTCCTCGGCCGGCTCCAAACCGAACGGGACGTGGCCCGCGTGGTCGATGGATTGGAAGGCGCGTCGTCCGCAGCAGGCAAGGCGGTTGATCGGGGCGCGGTCGAGCGCTTGCTCGCCGGGCTTCGGAGCCGTGTGTTTTTGCTGCAAAACGCCCACGACGATGGTCCCGTTCTGTTCCACACCCGCTGGGCCATGTCGTACCTGCGCGGGCCTCTGACGCGCCAACAGATCAAGCGTTTGAGCCCGGCCGCCGACCGTCCTGCATCAGGCGAGCCCGGTGAGGCTAAGCCTCGAGGTGGGGTCTCGACTTCTCAGGGAACACGACCCGTTCTGCCTGCCGGTATCGCGGAGGTGTTCCTCAGCGAGCAGCCCGGGACCTATCGTCCGTACGTGGCGGCTTCGGTTTCGCTTCACTACGTCCGTGCATCCCACGGCCTCGACTCCTGGGAAGAGCACATGATCCTCGCGCCCCTCGACGAGGCGTCGCCTTGGGATTCCGCAGACCTCCTCGGTCCGGCAGACCTCGACTTCGATCACTCCGCCCCGGCCGACGCTGAGTTCGTCACGCCCCCTGCGGGCTCGGTTGGCAAGGCGCGCTTCCGCAGCTACGGCAAGCAGATCAAGACCCATCTCTATCAGAATCGTCCGAAGGCCCTGTGGAGCTGCAAGGCGTTGAAGCTGCGGTCGAAGCCGGAAGAGAGCAAGGCCGAGTTCTCCGCAAGGGCGCAACTCGCCAAGCGCGAGAAGCGTGACGCCGCGCTCGAGAAGCTTCGGCAGCGGTATGCGAAGAAGGTGCAGCGGATGAACGAGCGCATCCACCGTGCGGAAACGCGCGTCGAGCGTGAACAGAGCCAGTACGATCAACAGAAGCTACAGACCGGGATCTCGATGGGAGCCACGGTCCTCGGTGCGATCTTCGGCAGGCGCGGCCTGGGTGGCGCCACGACGGCTGCCCGCGGCGCCGGAAGAGCCGCTCGCGAGCGTGAAGACGTGCGTCGCGCCGAGCAAGAGGTGCGAGATCTCGAAGAGGCGATGGGGGCGCTGAATGCCGAGCTCGAAGAAGAGGTCCGCGCCCTTCAGGCCGACCACGAAGTCGACACGCTCGAGCTCGAAGAGGTGGTCGTTCGCCCGAGAAAGTCGGACCTCGAAGTGTCCGACCTCAGGCTGGCGTGGAAGCGAGACTGATCGTATCGAAGGCCTCGCGCACGTCTTCCGGCGCTTCAACCAGCTCGATCAGCACGCCTTCACCGCCGATCGGAGCGGCCTCGTTGCCTTTGGGGTGGATGAAGCATACGCGATGGCCGGCGGCTCCCGCGCGAACGCCGCCGGGCGTAAACCTCACCCCCTGGTCGCCTAGCCACTGTACCGCCGCGTCGATGTCGTCGACCCACAGGCCGATGTGGTTGAGAGGAGGGGTGTCGACCCGAGGCTTCTTCTGGGGGTCGATGGGCTGCATTAGATCGACCTCGACGGTAAAAGCCCCGGCGCCCATCGTCACGATGTCCTCGTCGACGTTTTCCGTCTCGCTCTTGAAGTTCCCGTGAGGCGTGAGCCCCAGGGTGTCGACCCAGAGGCGGCGAAGCGCGCTCTTGTCGGCCGCACCGACCGCGACCTGCTGGATTCCCAAAATCTTGAACGGACGAGTTGTCATGTTTCCTCTTTAGGAGCGTCTCACCTTACCCCGGTTGCCGCGCATGTCCACATGGGACAACCTCACGCCCCGTGAAGACCTCCCTCACCGGCATCAAGCCCACGCACCTTCCGCACTTGGGAAATTACCTCGGGGCGATTCGGCCCGCGCTGTCGCTGGTCGACCAGTACCGCACGCTCTATTTCATCGCGGACTACCATGCCGTCACCACGGTTCGCGATGCGAACGCGCTGCGAGGCTACATTCGCGATGTTGCGGCCACTTGGCTTGCCTGCGGCCTCGACCCCGAGCGGACGTTGCTCTACCGGCAGTCCGACGTTCCAGAGGTGTTCGAGCTCACCTGGGTGCTGAGCTGTCTTCTCGCCACGGGTCAGCTCGAGCGCGGTCATGCGTACAAAGATGCGTTGGCGCGCGGAGAGTCACCCAACGCGGGCATCTTCAACTATCCGGCGCTCATGGCCGCCGACATACTGCTCTACGACACCGACGTCGTTCCGATCGGCAAAGACCAAAAACAGCATCTAGAGCTCACGCGCGACATTGCGATGCGGCTCAACCATGTCTACGGCGAGGGAACCCTGGTCGTACCCGAGGCGTTGATCAGCGACGCACCCCTCGTCCCCGGCACCGATGGCGAGAAGATGAGCAAGAGCAAAGGCAATGGCATCCCGCTCTTCGAGTCACCCAGGAAGCTCCGTAAGGTGATCATGGGAATCAAGACCACCTCCGAGAGCCTCGAAGATCCGAAAACCGCGGAGGGTTCCACCGTCTACGCGCTGTACTCCTTGGTCGCACCTGACCGCGCGCCTGAGATGAAACAGAAGCTTGCGGCGGGAGGCTACGGCTGGGGTCACGCGAAGGAAGATCTGTTCCAGGCGATCGAAGCGGAGGTCGGACCCAAGCGAGAAGAGTATCTATCGATTCGTGCCGACGAGGAGCAACTCGACGCGATCCTCCATTCGGGCGCCGACAAGGCGCGTCAAATCGCGCACGCGACGATCCAGCGAGTGCGAGGCGCGGTCGGCATCGACTGATTCAGTAGATGGTGCTCCACTGGGAGTCATCGTCGAAGTTCTCGTACTCTTTCCGCTCCACACCAGGTCTGGCTGCTTGCTCGACTTCTGGGATCACGAGAAGGTCCGGGTGCCCGCTTTCGACCGACTCGTTGGTCAGTAGAAAGGTCTGCTTGTGCTTCTTCCAGGTCTGCCGGATGACGGTGTTCGCCAAGACCATGGTGTTCTGATCGTACCAGCGAACCGCCACGCGTGAGAACGCACCTTCTCCCGCGTCGTCCGTATGCGGGTTCATGCCGAGAATCTCGGTGTCTGCAATTTGAATGTCGCGGCCCCAGCGCATATGCGAAAGCTTGAACTGAGGTCGGAACGGCGGATCAACGAATCCGCTCGCGACGTCCATACGACCCCAGCGGGCCCCTTCGTTGAGCTCGATCACCGAATCGCGCATCCGGGTCTCGGGGCTGAGGTTCTGTATCAAGCAGCCATAGAGGCCAAGCAATAGGCCCACCCACCAGAAACGTCTCGCCATGGGCCGACGCTAGGCCCGACGCTCCAAACTGGGCAACTAATTGGCGAGGCGCGCGCGAGCGACTCTGTTATCCGGATCGATCGACAGCGCTTTTCGCCATGCCTTGCGGGCCGCATTCGTCTCGCCCTGCAGCGCCAAGGCGTCGCCGTACAAGATGTGATACTCGGCTCGGCGCGATCGCTTTCGAACAGCCTTCTTTGCCCATTTCTCGGCGCGTTCGCCCTCTTTTTTGGCGATGTACAGCCTTGCGTATCCGGCCATGGCCTGCGGGTTCTTCGGGTCGAGCTCCCAGGCGCGATCGAGTGTCGCTTCGGCGAGGCGAAAATCACCCCTGCGGATCATCGGGAGCGCGCGATGCACGAGCACGTCCGAAGCCTTCGCCGGATCGCGCGGTAAATTCTGGGTCGGCACGGCCAGGGCCGTCGGCTTCTTGGTGCCCGGTTTTGCGCTGGCTGGCTTCGCCTCGGGCTTCGCTTTGGCCTTCGGCTCCACCGCTACTGGCTCGTCAGCCACCGGGTCTGCAGCTTCTTTCGGCGCGGCTGCACGCTCCCCATCGGTGCTCCCTAGGGCATTCGCGTTTTCGGCCACCGCTTCGTCGACCGCCTCGAGGCCGTTGACCGGTCCCGTGATCGGACCCTTCTTGCCCTCAGCCTCCGAGGTGGCCACGGCGTCATGGCTGCTCCTCAACCAGAGCTGCCAGCCGAATACACCGAGTCCGGCGAGCACGGTCACCAACAGCAAGACCTGAATCCACGCGGGCATCCCGTGCGAGGCGGGCGCCGGTGCCAACAGGGTGGTGGGACCTTCGAGCATCCGCGCCAGCTCAGGCTCGAATGACTCGTCTTCGTGGAACATTGGGGCGGGGGCGGGCTTTCGACTCGCGGGCGGGGGTGGTGGGGGAGTCGGCTTGCGCGGCGTGCGGGCAGTTTCCTCTTGCTCCTGCTCATCCTCGGGCAACACCTCGAAGACTGGCGCCAGACCAAGTTGCGTGGTTTTCGGCGCGCGCTTCACCGCGTGGTCGACGTGGCTATTGGCGTCATGGTGTTCATGCACCCCGCCCACCACCGGGATCGTTCGTTGCTTTGTCTCCACCCGGCCAAGCATCTGCTGCACTTTGTTCGTCGGCGCCTCTTCTTCGGGAAACGCTTGGGGCGACGGCCCACCGACCGCAGCTTGGAGGTGCTGAAAGCGTGGCGGCGCCATCGTCCGGGCGCCGTCGAGCGCCGCCGGAGTCTCGGCCCCGGGTGGGACGGTGGCATGCTCTTCGACCTCGGGCGCGATCGGCGGCAGCGTTTCGGCGTTGACCTCGATGGCTCCGCCCCCGTCGGCGAAGCCGAGCTCGTGCGCCACGACTCCGAGCGCCTCGTCGACGGGCATCATAATATTGGCCACTGAGGGCAGGTCTTGCTCACGCACAGACACCCGGCCCGAGTTGAGACCCCACAGCGCGAGGAGGGCCGGCATTCCTTGAAGGGTCTGTGTGGTGCCCTCGCGCAAGGTCGCGTACGCGCCCACGATGGAGTTGTCGGCAATGTCGATCTCGATGTTCCGTTTGTGTCCGCCGATCGACAGATGGCGAACCCCCGGCATTGAACCTAGCGCGCGAACCAAACGCCCCGGGCCGATGAGCTCGAGCCTGGTGTCGAAGTCGACTTCGTCTTCGACCCGGCGAGCCATCTCGACGTCTTGATCGATCATCGGGAGAATCCGGCCGGCCAACTGTGCAAGGTCCGGCCCGGCTTCCGATGCGGATGTGGGCCAGAAGTCTTCCCAGCGCACCACCAACATCGAGGCCCAGCGAAGCTGCGGGTCTTTTCGCATCGCACGCACGAAATCGATGCCTTGGCCCCCGACAGCGCCCGAATCCAACACAACGACCTGCGGATCGACTTCTCGAATCCTCGGAATCACCGCGGTCGAGAAGTCTGCTGCCGCGATCTGGACACCGCGGACGCTCAAGACCTGGGCGAGCTTCTCGGCGCGGAGCTCGTCGGAGTCGAGGATGACCACGCGCGCGCCTCGCAGCCCGCTCAGGTCGACGTCTTCAGGTTCTGCCGCCATCGGCAGGGTGGAGAGCCGGCCTCCGCTAGTTTCATGGAACTCGTATTCCAGAGGCTCCGACTGGTCCATGGCCTCACGCAAGCGATCGAGGATCAGCTCGGTGCGGTGTGCAGAGGCGCGTTCGGTCTCGACAATCACCGGCATTCCTTCGAGGACGCCCTTCGGAGAGCGAATGCTCAGAATTCCGGTCTTCATGTCGTTGGAAACCAGGTCGACGACGTCCTGAAGGTTGTGTTCGTTGAGCGCACCCGAGACCAGGCCTGGCCGCTCCGGGACCTCCTGGGCGAGCTCGGCGAGTCTGCGCGCGATCGTGTCCGCACCGGCGCCCCGTGGAACGATAGCCACCGCGCCCGTTCGGAAGTCCTGCCCCTCGTGCTTGAGCACCGCGTCGTTCGAAACGACGGCGATCGGCAACACATCCGTTGCGCGATTCGCGGCCATGCGCCGCACGACACTCGCGCCTCCGCGTACTGCGGCATCGCCAATTAAGACCACCAAGTCCGGCGCATACACACGGACCGCTTGTTCGAGCTCTGCCGTTGCACAGCCAGCGACGGACATCCCATGGCGCCGAAGCGCTTCCCCCAACGCTGTCTGCATCGGCTCGCCCTGGCCCACCATCAAGACAGTAGGCCGGTGCTCCTCATCCGACATCGTGGTGATGGTGGCCGATTCTGCTCGATTTCGCCAGTTGGTGCTGCCCGCGTTCTTAGCTACACTCGGCGCCGCATGACTGTTCAACCCATTGAGTTCCTTCAAGACACCTTTCCCAAGCTTTTCGCCAGGGGGGTGGAAGTCCTCGAGAGCCGCGCGTCGGGCGGCGATGAGCGCGCCCGGCGAATCCTGGATGATGTCACCGGCGTCACTGGAGCGGCCAGCCTTCAAATCGACGATCAGTCGCCGGTCGTGCTCTCAGCCAGCGCAGGGGTCCTCAGCTCCGGCGATCACCCCGCTGACGGGGTGCCGGTCAAGATCACGGCCGCGCTCCCCGGCGATGCGGCAGCCTTGTTGCTGCGGGAAATCGCAAAAACCGGCGCTCTCGACGATGACGAGGTGGCCGTCGGGGCCGCCCAAACCGCCTCGAAGCGATTTGAGGACGCCCTTGCGGGGCAGCCCATGACCTGTTTCGTCACGCTTCGGGGGGTGCCCGACCTCGGCGATGTCGAAGTTCAGATCGGCTTCAACGTCCCCGGGGTGCCGAAGGAGCCCGGCTTCACCGCGGAGCTGCAATTCTCAGATTTGGAGATGGTCCAGCGGGGCGAGCTCACCGTTCAGGAGCTCTTTTTGGGCGGCAAACTCAAAATGGAGGGCGATTACTCTCGAGCGCTTCAGCTCTCGATGCAGCTCCTGACCAACCCGCTCTGAACGGAAGATCCCCTCTCCGCGCTTCTAGCTTCGATCGAGCGGCGGGGGAACTTGCCCGTCACGCTCCGGGTTCGATACCCTGATCTTCGTCGATTGCAGGATACTCGGGGGGATCATGTTTCGGGCAATTGCCAAGAGTCGCTATCTCGTTCCAGGTTTCTTGTGCTTCGCACTCGCGTTCGTCGTGGGACCCGTCGGGGTCGCGTCGGGTGCCTTGGTGGGTCCCCAGGGGGCTTCCATTGCTGGCGTCGTCGCTGCCGTGCTCGGCGTGCTCGGCCTGTTGATCATCGCCTCAGGGCTACCCGAGTCGATTGAGATCGAGGAAGTCGACGCACAGGTTCGAGCGATCCACAGCGAGATCGAAGAGGTCGAGGAAGTCATCGGCGAGAACGTGAAGGCGCTTTCGAGCGGCCTCGGTGAGCAGATGGTGGCGGTCGAAGAGACGGCCCGCGCCTTGAAATCGATGGCGATCTCGTTGCAAGCGATCAGCGATCGCGTCGAGGCCCTTTCCTCGAGCACGGAGGAGAGCTCCTCCAGCATCCTGCAAATGACGGCCACGAATCATGAGGTCGCCGAGAACATGGGCAACCTCGGATCGAGCGTCCGCGAGACGGCGTCGTCGATTGAGGAGATGACCTACAGCATCAAGGAGGTTGCGCGAAACGTCGACGGGCTCGCGCTGACCGCAGAAGAGACCTCGTCTTCGATGAACGAAATGGATGTATCGATCGACCAGGTTCAATCGAATGCCAACGAGACGGCGCGGCTGTCGGAGGAAGTCGCCGCCGATGCCGAAACGGGCGCGGAGTCGATCCACAAGATCACCGACGAAATCAACCGAATCAAGTCGTCTTCGCAGCAAGCGGTGAGCACGATCTCCAACCTGGGCGACCGTATCGAGGCGATCGGCGACATTCTGAACGTCATCGACGACGTGGCCGAGCAAACCAATCTGCTCGCGCTGAACGCGGCGATCATCGCTGCCCAGGCCGGCGAGCACGGCAAGGGCTTCGCGGTCGTTGCGGACGAGATCAAGGACCTCGCCGAGCGTGCAGGCGCTTCAACCAAGGAGATCGCCGAGCTGATCAAAACGATTCAGGAAGAGACGAAGAATGCGATCGAGGCGGTCGAGCGTGGCGCCAGCACCGTCGACCGTGGCGTGACGGTGAGCGCGGAGGCCGAGCGCGCCCTGAAGAAGATCCTCGAGTCGTCCAGGCAGTCGACCGCGATGGTGCGTGGCATCGCCCGCGCAACGGTTGAGCAAGCCAAGGGCTCGAGGCAAGTCACCGACGCGATCGGACGCATCGCAGAGACGGTCCAGCAGATCGCAGCGGCCACGGCTGAGCAGGCGCGCGGCTCGGAATTGATCATGAAAAGCGCAGACAACATGCGGCTGATCACACAGCAGATGGAGCGCAGCAGTCAGGAGCAGGCCGAGGGCGGGCGGCAGATGACCGGCGCCATCGAAAGCATTTCGGACATGGTTCTGCAGCTTCATCAATCTCACCGGAAGCACTCCGAGAGCTCGGAGCAGACGCTCATCGCAGCCAATCGCATTCAGGAGCTGACTCGCGAGTACGAGAGGCGGGTCCGCACCATGAGTCGGGCGGTCGAACGCCTCCGTCAGATACGTTTCGGGTCGTGACCCGCGTCAATACAGGCCGGTTGCTCCTGGGGGTCGCCAGCGGGCGCCTCTGGTTGCCTTTCGGGGGTGCAACGATTCATCTTTGGGGCTCATGTTCGGCATTGGCCCAACAGAGCTAGCTTTCTTCCTGGTGATCGTCCTGCTGGCCGTGGGGCCCGACAGGCTGCCTACGTTCATGCGGACCGTCGGCAAAGGGCTTCGCCAGGTCCGGAACGCTAGCCGCGAGTTCAAGGACGCGATCGGGCTCGACGACCTCATGCGCGAAGGGGATCCGTTTCGTGCTCCCCCGATCCACCCGCCGAAGGCGCGACCGGTCCCCGTCCGAGACAAGCCGGCAGCTCCACCGCCCAGCGTCGAAGCCGCCAAAGCGGCAGGTGCAGCTTCGCCCGTGCCGACGAGCGATGAGTCTGCGCCAGCAGTCGAAGCGCCCGCGGTCGAAGAGCCTGCGACCCAAGAGCCTGCGGCCGAAGCGGATGCGCCGACCGAGGCAAAGCGTCCATGACGTCTGAGCAGATCCAGATCCCGGAACCGCCCCAGCTGCCACCGGTTCCGGAAGAAGATCAGGAGATGACCTTCTTCCAGCATCTCAACGAGCTCCGTTCGCGTTTGCTTCGGGCCATCGTCGGCATGATTCCAGCCGTTGCGATCGGTTGGTTCTTCAAGAAGGAGATCAAAGACTTCTTGGTCGCACCGCTTCAGCCTGCTTGGGAGAAGCTGAACTTGCCTGGTCACGCCGTGCTGCGATTCTCAGGCCCAGCGGACGCTTTCATGATGTACATGAAGAACTCCCTCATCGCCGGTGTGCTGCTCGCTTCTCCGTGGATCTTCTGGCAGCTCTGGATGTTCATCGCGCCCGGACTGTACAAAAAGGAGAAGGCGCTCGCCGTTCCGTTCATCATTGCGTCGACGGTGTGTTTCGCGGGCGGGGCCGTCTTTGGATACATGCTCGTATTTCCCGAGGCATTTACCGTGTTGCTCGGCTTCAGCGACGAAACCCTGGTCGCGACCATGTTCGTCAAGGACTACATGCCGTTCTTCCGGAGAATGCTGCTGGCGTTCGGGATCGTCTTCGAGGTGCCGGTCATCGTGACGTTCCTCGCTGGCGCGGGAATCGTAACCTGGCAGCAGCTCTTGAAGTTTTCGCGCTGGTGGATCGTGTGCGCGGCGTTCATCTCCATGATGCTCACGCCGCAGGATGTCTACACGATGGTGATGATGCTGATCCCGCTCGTCCTGCTCTACTATGTCGGAGTCGGCTGTGCCTACCTGATCAGTGTCTTCCAGAAGAAGCCCGCCGCCTAGCCGCGCTCGGGGACCGGGTAGGGCGGGAACTTCGGCACGTCTTCGGGGAGAAACCACTGGTCGCCCCAGAGGCTGGCGCCTCCGTCGATGTAGAACGTTTGGCCCACCACGAAGTCCGAATAGCGCGAGGCGAGGTACGTGATCAAATGGGACACTTCCTCTGCGGTACCGAGGCGGTGCAGCGGGTTCGCCTTCTCGGCGGTGTCGAGGAGCTCCGGCGGATACTGCTTCGTGCCGCTGGTGACGATTACACCGGGAGCGACCGCGTTGACCCGAATGCCATGGAGCGCCCATTCCACCGCAAGCGTCTTGGTCATGTTGTCGACGCCTGCGCGTGCGGCACCGGTGTGCACCATCCCCGGGAACCCGCGAATGATCTGAGCGATGATGTTGACGATTCGTCCTCGCTTCTGCGGGATCATGGCCTTGTTCGCGACCGCATGGGTCATGCTCCAGGTGCCGACGAGGTTGTTACGGACGACCGCGGCGAAGCCTTTGGGAGACAGCGCTTCAGCGGTCGTTGGGAACTGCCCGCCGGCGTTGTTGATCAGTACGTCGATTCGCTCAAAACGCTCGAGCACCGCGTCTAGGTAAGCGGCGATCGCCTCCGGTTCTCGGATGTCACAGGGTGCGCCGAACGCCTCGATGCCCTTGGATTCGAGCTCGGCCACCGCGCTCATCAGTGGGTCCGGGCGCCTCCCGCAGATCGCTACCTTCGCTCCCAACCGGCCCATTTCGGTTGCAGATACGAGACCAATTCCCGTCCCACCTCCGGTGACCAAGACCACTTCCCCCGAGAACAACCCATCGGCATACACTTGATCCATGCCGCGGCTCATACCACGCGCGGCAAGACAGGACGATTCGACCGTCAGCCAGCGGCGACCGTCTCGGGATCTCGAGTGATCACCGCGACGAGCTCCCGCAGGTCTTCGGCGAAGAACGGCTTTGCCAGCGTCGCTTCGACGCCGAGGCGCCGCGCGATTTCGTTTCGCGCAGTGCTCGCGCTCAGGAGGATGACGGGCACTTCAGTGTGTCTCCACCGGCGGCGAAATTCGCGCAGAAACATCTCACCGTCTTCGACGGGGAGCATGAGGTCGACGATCATCAAGTCCGGAAGCTGCACCAAGCACTGCGCCAGTGCTGAACGGACATCGCCCGCGGCGATCACGGCATGCCCGTCCTGCTCGAGTAGGACTTGGAGCATGTGTCGCACCGAGGGATCGTCATCGAGGACGAGGATCGTCTTCTTCGCGGTCACCCCTGCATCCTAACAGCAGGTTCGCTCATCGCGAATATGCGCTCACTGCCTACATTGGAGCTGCTACGCTCACCCCGTATGACCTTCTGTCTCCGTGCCGCCGCTACGGCGCTTTGGTTTGCGGCGGCCTGTGCGGGCCAAAGTCCTCCGCTTTCGACGCGTACCCCGTTGGAGCCAGCGGAGCTGTATCCACTGGATACGGGCAACGCCTGGTCCTACGACGTCGACACCGGTGAGGCCTCAGCGACGCTTGCGATCACTCGAGTCGAGGCGTTTGACGGGCGGATTGCGGAGGTACACACCGGGCGCGCGGTCGTGCGCTACGAAGTCCTTGCGGAGGGCATTCGCGTGCCGCCGGGGGACGAGTGGCTGCTCCGTGCGCCGCTCGTGGAGGGTGCGAAATGGCCCGGCCGGGGAGGACGAAGCGCGCGGTTGATTTCGATCCAAACGAGTGTCGAGACACCCGCCGGCAGCTTCGACGGATGCGTGGAAGTCTTGGAGACCGGCGGGAAGCTCGAGCTCGAGGTGCGCACCGTGTACTGCCCTGGCGTCGGTCCCGTGTCGCTGGCCTCGACGATGCGCTCGAACGTGAGTGATCGCGCTGTCACCGTGTCCGCGAAGCTTCGCGGCTACGAGGTCAGTCCTCTTCCGCCTTCACACCATTAGGCGAGACCTCGACCTCGACGAACTGGGTGCGGAGCTCCACGACGAGTGACAGCGACCCTTCGGCGAGGAAGACCTGACGCCAACTCCGGCCCTTCCCGTCGGTGACCTCGAGCGCGTGCCGCGTACCCGGCGCAACGCCGAACAAGGTGTTCTCGATTCTCCTACCGTCGAGCGAGACCTCGGCCCCAGGGGGCACGCCGAGTAGCTCGACCGTCGCCATCGTCTCGACGTCTTCCGCTGGCATTCCTGCCGGTGGTGCGCCGGGGTCGCGTTCGATGAGCGCCCAGGCGATCGCCACGAGCACTGCCAACACCGAGAACGCCATCATCCACCGGCTATCCAAGACGCGCCCCACGCTGTTCACAGGTTTTCCATCAGTGTCGGTAGGTGGCTGGGCCATCGGTGCTCCGGATCGCCACGGTTTCGAAACGTGCACGATCGCATTGCCATTGTAGGATGCCCGCCCATGTTCCGTCACCTTCCCGGGTGGTTTCACGATGAAGAGCGCAATTCTTGAAGCACGAGGCCTAACCAAGAGTTACGGCGATCGGGTCGTCGTCGATCATCTCGACCTCTCGTGCCAACCAGGCACCGTGCTGGGGCTTCTCGGCCCCAATGGGGCAGGCAAGACGACCA
>CALLDH010000310.1 GCA_937998345.1 uncultured bacterium
TCTTTGGGATACGGCGCCAGTCGGGTCTGGAGCTCGCTTGCCCGAAGGGGGTAGAGCTGCTCGACGCGAAGAATACCGATGTCGCTGTCCTCGCCCTGTTCTCGTCGTTCGAGAAGGTCGTAGTAGATCTTCCCGGTGCACATCACGAGGCGCCTCACCTTGCTAGGATCTACCGCTGGATCGTCGGGGATGATTCGTTGGAACGCGCCCTCGGCTAGCTCGTCCATCGTGCTGATCGCGCGCCGATGTCGAAGCAGGCTCTTCGGGCTCATGACGATCAGCGGCTTGCGCCACGGGCGTATCACCTGGCGCCGGAGGCAGTGGAACAGCTGCGCGGGTGTCGTGAGGTTGACGACCTGCATGTTGTCTTCAGCGCAGAGCAGCAGGAAGCGTTCGAGCCTTGCGCTTGAGTGCTCCGGGCCCTGGCCTTCCATTCCGTGCGGAAGCAGCAGCACCAAACCGCTCAAGCGGTGCCACTTGTCCTCTGAGGAAGAGATGAATTGGTCGATGATCACCTGCGCGGTGTTCACGAAGTCACCAAACTGCGCCTCCCAGCAGACCAGCGCGTCTGGCGAGTCGAGCGAGTAGCCCCACTCGAAGCCGACGACACCGGCCTCGGAGAGCGAGCTGTCGTAGATTTCCAAGTGCGCCTGGTCGGGGCTCAGGTGGCCGAGCCGGGTGTACCGGCGCCCGGACTTTGAGTCGAAGATCACTGCGTGGCGGTGGCTGAACGTGCCGCGCCGCACATCCTGACCGGTCAGTCTGCACCGAACGCCCTCGAGGAGCAGGGTCCCGAACGCGAGGTTCTCTGCGGTGCCCCAGTCGACGCCTTCCCCGGTCTCCAGGACCTTCCGTTGCTTGTCGAGGACGAAGCGCTCGATGCGAGGGTGTGGCGTGAACCAGTCGGGGTAGCTGGTCAGCTTATCGAGCGCGTCGTCGAGCTGTTCCCTCGGGAAGCGTGTGTCCGCGTCGGGAACATCCAGGTCGCTGCCACCTTTGTACTCGGTCCAGAGACCCAACATCGAGGCGGGGATCAGGTTGTAGTTACCGTTCTTGCGTGTGTCTTCGAGTGCGTTCTCCAAGTCCTGCTGGCGCCGGCCCTTGATCTCCTCGGCCTGCTCGACAGTCAGCTTGCCTGTTTTGACGAGGTGCTCGACGTATACCTCGCGTACCGTTTGCTTTCGGTCGATGGCGGCGTACATCTCTGGCTGGGTGAATCGAGGCTCGTCACCCTCGTTGTGGCCGTACTTCCGGTAACAGAACAGATCGAGCACGACGTCCCCGTGGAAGCGTTGTCGATACTCGGCCGCCAAGGTGACGGCCTGTGCCACCGCTTCCGGATCCTCGCCATTCACATGGAACACTGGGCAACGAAGCATCCGGGTGATGTCGGTACAATACGCTGTCGACCGCGAGTCTTCCGGGTTGGTGGTGAAGCCGATCTGGTTGTTGATCACGACGTGGACGGTTCCGCCCGTTTCGTACGCCTGCAGGCGGCTTAGATTCAGCGTCTCGGCGACGACACCCTGACCGACAAATGCCGCATCGCCGTGAATCAGCAGCGGCAGCACACTGACACGGTCATCATCACCTTTGCGATCCTGCTTCGCGCGCACTCGGCCCTCGACCACCGGGTTGACCCACTCCAGATGGCTCGGGTTGAACGCCAGAGTCATATGGATCTTGTGCCCGCTCGCGGTTTTTCGATCGAGCGAATAGCCGAGGTGGTACTTGACGTCGCCTCGCCCGACGTACTTCTCGGGATCGTCGTCTTCGAAGCCTGCGAAGATCTGTCGGACGTTCATCTCCATGATGTTGACCATCACGTTGAGCCGCCCGCGGTGCGCCATGCCGATGACGACCTCCTCGACGCCGAGCTCCGAAGCGCGCTCGACGAGAATGTCCAGCATCGGGATCACGCTCTCGCCGCCTTCTAGCGAAAAGCGCTTCGCTCCGGTGTACTTGGTGTGCAGGAATTGCTCGAAGATCTCGGCATCGGTGAGCTTGGTGAGGATGCGGATCTGCTGTTCGCGGCTGAGGTCGATGTGGTTGCCGGTGAGCTCCATCCGCTCCCGGAGCCAATCGCGCGCGTCCCGGTTCTCGAGAAAGGTGAACTCGACGCCGATCGTTCGCGCGTAGGTGTCCTTTAGACGCTCCAGCACAGATCGCAGCGGCTCGGTGGCGGGCCCCGCCAAGTTGCCTGTTGCAAAGATCGTGTCTGGCTCGACGTGCGCGAGGCCGTAGCGCTTCAGAACGAACTCGTCGTCGGGAGGACTCCGATGCAGACCTAGCGGGTCGAGATCTGCGAAGAGATGTCCACGCACACGGTACGCATTGATCAGTGCGGAAAGCCGAGCTTGCAGCTCGTTGGCGGCGAGCACCTCGGAAGAGGGCGGAAATGATGTACGCTCTTCGAGCAGAACGGGGGCCGGGGTCGTCTCCGCGGTCGGCGGCAAGAATACCGAGTCGCGCACGGCACCGTCGCGATCAAACTCCTCGGCCCCTGTCGATGCTGCCGATGCTGTCGAGCCATTACCGTCCGACGGAAGGGGCGCCGGGCTCAGCATGCCCGTAGCAGTTGCTGGAGCGATGATCGTCCCCGCGCTCGAAATCTGCGGCCAGTCCGTCGGCGCAAGGCTCTCGAAATACGCGCGCCACGCCTCGTCGACCGCGAGCGGGTTGTCCACCCACTTGAGAAACTGCTCTTCGACCAGTCCTTGGTTTACGCCGAAATCTGCAGTCATCTCCGAGTCGTGGCTCCAATAACCCCGGTCGCCGGCCAAGCCTACTCCGTTCGGTTCCGAGGTGCTAGCGAGTGCACTGGTCGCGGCGCAAGAGTTGGCCCATCATGGGCGGCGATGACCCGGATCTTCATCGTTCTATCGGGCGTGCTCGGCTTCAGCGCCGTAGCGTTGGGTGCGTTTGGCGCGCATGGGTTGCGGTCCCGACTAGAGTCGCTTCCGGACGGGGTCAAGCGTTCGGAGTGGTGGAACACCGCCGCTCACTATCATCTCATCCATGCGCTGGCGCTCGCCCTCGCCGCGTGGCTCGTCCATCGGGGGGCGAGCACTTCGGGCTCTGTGGCCGGCTGGTCGTTTGTCGCGGGCGTAGCCCTCTTTAGTGGCAGTCTTTACCTCATGACGATCACTGGGCAGACCAAGCTCGGCGCGATCACTCCCATCGGGGGAATCTGCTTCCTAGTCGGTTGGGGCGCCATCGCAGTCGCGGGCTGGCGCCTCGGCTCCGGCAACTAGCTCGGCCACCACTATTCCGGCTGCGCCTGCTGAGCCCGAATCTGCTCCTGCAGTTGCCTCATCACTTCGGGTGGCAGTTGGGGCTGCGGTTGTGCTCCAGGCGGTGTGGCGGGCCCTGCCGGTGGCGGGGCTGGCGGCGCCACGGGGGTCTCGAACGCCTTCGCGTCGGGCTGCAGTCGGTCGGCCAGGTACTGCGACACTACGTAGATCGTCGGCTCGCCCTTGCGCCGTAGGTAGAGCTCTCCTGCTTGCTCGGTGGGCGCGCCGAGCTCGAGGACGATGGGGTTTGGATTGTCCGCCAAGGTCATCGTCACGGTGGCCTGGGGCTCCGTCAGTCCTGCTCTCGCCTCTGAGGTTTCCTCCGGCGCAAAATCGGACGCGGTCAGCCGTGCCACCGTCGACAGGTTGCCCGTCACCTGCTTCGGATCGAAGTCACCCAGGGCTTCCTGGCCTTCGAGGGCCGTCCAGCCGTCCCCCTCACGCTGGAAGTGGAAGGTCCCCTTGGGACTTTCGAAGCGGATCGCCTGTACGGTGGCCGCCTCCACGCTGACCACCTTCCGGTCGCGCCACGCCTTGAGCTCCCGGTCGAAGGCGTAGCGGAGGGAGCCGCTCACACCGAAGACCTCCGGGCGATCATCGATCCGTATCATCGTCATGCCGTTGCCGTACTTGCCGACCATGAGCCGGGCGAGCGTGTCCTCGCCGCCCTTCACGATGACTTGCACCGCGTTCGCGTCGTCGACCTGCAGCCGCGCGTAGTTCTCGGGCTTCGTAGCCGCGATGCGCGTGAGGCGCAGGTCCGACAGCCGGTTGAGCGCGGACTCTACGTTGTTCTGATCCGCGGCGGCGTCCACGGGGGCCGTCACTCGCCAGGTTCCATCGACGCTGGAAAGCATGACCGGTTCGCCTGCAGGCCGTGTGATCTCGAGGGCGGTGATCGCATCCTTGTCGATCTCGATCGACGGGATCTCCCCCGAGCCAGTGGGCCGTCGGTCTCTGCTGTTCACCGCCCAGAGCGTCAGGGCGAGCAACGCGAAGAACGCCATGGCTCCAACTGCAATACGGTTCTTTCGCCAGTCCATTGCGAGTCTTCCCCTTGCCTAGAGTTTGAGGGTCTTCTTCTTGTTGGTGCGCTGTCGCCACCGGAAGAGCCCGAACAGCGCAACGAGAAAAGGAATCCCGAGCGTGTTGACCCAGCGGTAAATGCGTTTCTTGGCGTCCCAGGACTCGATTGCCGCGGTGCGCTCGGCGAGCGCCGACTCCACACCGGCCTCGTCGCCTTCTTCGGCGGCGGCCAGCGCCGTGTCTTCCGCGGCCAGCACCGAATCTGGGATGTCGAGGGCCGGCTCTTCGATCGTTTTGGCGCGAATCGCGATCAGGTCCGAATCGGCGGCCAACCAGTCGATCGCGTTGAGCGCGAGGGCCAGAGCAGCGTTCATTTGAACGTCGCCCTGCTGGGGCCGTGGAGGCATGAAGCTGTCCTCGAGGAAGGCGCTCGTTCCGGAGACCAGAACACGGACGTCCCGCTCGGCAGTTGGCGGTGCCGGAATCGCGTTGACGCCTTCTTCGTTCATCGGTGCAACGTACGCCGAGGGGAGCTTGCCTTCGATCGCGACCATCAACGTGAATGGGCCGGCGTCCGAGGTCATCTGCCAATCCCGGGGATTGCGCGGCTCGAGCGAGATCATCGGCCCCGACATCGCCCAGGAGTCCTGGGAGGAGCTCGCGAGAACCGTGATCTGTCCGCCAGCCGGTGCATCCCCGACCTCGAGCGGCGCCACGAACGGCAGCATGGGCGATGCCAGCCGGAACATGACCGGATGCTGGAGCTGCTCCTCACTGAGTTGGAGCACTGGAATCGGCGGATAGGGCACGAGCACCTGCAAGCCCATCGGTCCTCGCATCGGCGCTCGACTGCACTGGGCGTCGGCCACGACCTTCGTCGTCAGCCGAACGCCCCAGGCACTGAGCAGCCCGTCCATGCGTGAGCTCAGGGCTCGAGCCGAGGGTCCGGCTTGGGCAGCGAGGTCTACGGCCATCGCACCACCGAAGACGCCGAGTGAACCTCCGCGCATGACGTATTGGTCCAGGCGCCGTAACTCTTCATCAGTGAACGGCTCCTGGGGGCCAATGACCAAGACCGCCGCCAACCCAGGATCGATCTCCTGCGATGTGTCGACCTCCCGAATGTCATACAGCTTCAGGACCGACTGCAGGCTTGTCAGCCCCTGCTCGAGCGTGGGGCCTCCGTGCCCGCTGACGATGCCGATCGGTTTGCGCTCACCGACCAGCTCTTTGATTGCGGACGTAATGATGTACTCGAGCCCGGTCGTATCTTGAATGACCGGGATCGTTCGCGTCTCATCGAGGTAGTGGAGCACCATGCCCCGGTAGCCTTCGACGACGGCGACCTGGTCTTCTTCGATCTTCTGGTGAGCCACCGGCTGCACGCCATCGGCGCGCGCTGCCTGCTGCTTCGCCTCGTCGTCGGGGTTCACGAAGCGAACGATAATCTGACCGTTCGACGCGGCGGCGTACTCGGAAAGCAAATCGCGCACGTGCCGCTCGGTGGCGTTGAACGGAGGCGGGAGATTCTCGGTGAAGTAGGCCGTGACCTCGAGACGGTCGTCGAGGCTCGCCGCGAGCCGTTCGGAACCCTCGGCTAAAGAGAACAGCCCGTTCTGGGTCAGGTCGATACGCGGCGAAGGGAAGTAAGCCACGAGCACATTGAGGAGGATGAGGATGCCTCCTGCGAACAGCAGGAAGAGCAACGACTCGCTAGCAGCGCGCTTTTGAACTTTGGATGACATCGATCAGCTCCACCGCCGCGATTCCAGCGCTCGAAACGCGAGCGCCAGCGCGAATAGGGTCACGGAGAAGAAGAAGAAAACGTCGCGCAGGTCGACTACGCCGCGCGCCATGCTTTGGAAGTGATAGTCGAACGACAGCCACTCTAGCGCCGAGGCTGCGCTCGTCGGCAGCAGCGCCAAGAAC
>CALLDH010000311.1 GCA_937998345.1 uncultured bacterium
ACGTAGATGTGCCCCTCGAAGTCTCCGACGGCGCCCGAGCCCACCGCGGCCGCCGGCACATCGGGCGTGCCTCCGACGACCTTGGTGTTCTCGTTCAGTCCCAGGTCGGCCGCCGCCTCGGCGGACAGCGTCCCGATCACGTCCACCGCGCGCGTGAGGTCAGGAAGCTTTTCTCGAGGCAGGGTGCTCATCGCGAGGAGCTTTTCATCGTAGTGGACGTTGTCGATGTCGCGGTTGTTCGTGACCCAATGCAGGGCGATCGAGTCGGTCGTGGCCAAGAACTTCCCGGTGAGCCGTAGGTTCAGATAGTCCTTCGGCTCCATGAACTTGTACGCGGCTTCGTAGATCTCCGGCCGCTCGTGCCGAAGAAACAAGATGTGCGCGACCGGCTCTTTGCCGGCGAGGCTTGGAACCCCACCGGTCTTGCGAATCCAGCTCTCGAGCTTCAGCGCGCCGTAGCCTTGAATCCGAACCAAACCGCCGGCCACTTCGGGCACGTACTTCGCCCCGCGGGAATCGAGCCAGATGATCGCTCGCCCAAGCGCATTGCCACTCTCGTCGACGGGGACTGTGCCCGCCCATTGCGAGGTGACCGCTACCGCGATGATTTGCTCGACCGGCACCAGATGCCGGTCGGTGATCCGCCGCGTTGCCGCCGTGACGGCCCGCCACCAATCGTCCGGGTCCTGCTCCGCTCCCCCTCCTTCACTCAGAAACAGCTCGGTCGACTCCACCTCGGAGGCCAGCACCTCGCCTTCGGTCGTGACGAGCGCCACCTTGGGTCCGCTCGTCCCAAGATCGATCGCGAGAATGCACTCTGCAGTCACGGGTTAGTTCTTGGCGGCGGCTTCTACGGTTTTCAGGAGGCTCTTGCTGTAGACGCCGCGTTGGGCCAGTTGCTCGCGGGCCTTCTTGGCAGCCGCGTCCCACGCCGCTTGGTTCGTGGCGGTATCCACTTCGGTGATTCCGCGTCCGAGCAGCGTTTGATACGCGCGAGCGTCGTCTCGGGCGACGATTTGGTCGAGCTTGGAAGCGGCGCGTTTGGCGGTGTCGAGCAGAGTCTTCTGGTCGGCCTTGCTGAGCTCGTTGAACTTCTTCTTACTGATGATCGAACCACCAACGATGATGTTGAAGTTGCTCGAGGTGACGTACTTGAGCTTCGTGTACCACTGGAACGCAACCGCAGCCATGGCGGACGCGGGCACGACTTCGAGCGTCCCCTCCTTGAGCCCGGGAAACACACCAGAGGCGCCGACGCGCACGGGGTTTGCGCCGAGTGCTTTGGCGTACGCCAAGCCAACTGCGTTGTCTTTGCCGGCCCATCCTGGCTTGCCGGCCAGGTCGGCGGGCGTGCTGAACTCGGTCGACGAGAAAACGCGGTTCTTGCCACCGTCTCCCCAAGCGAGCAGCTTGTAGCCACCGTCCTCGATCAGCTTCTGAAGCCGCGCGTCGAGCTTTTCGCGTGCGCGATCGAGTTGCGCGTCGTCGGTGAGAAGGCCGGGGGCGGTGAGCACCTGTAGCTCGGGCGCCACCATGCTCAACCCAGTCGTAGCCACGCCCGCTGCGTCGAGCTTGCCCGCCTTGATCCTCTTGACGAGGTCACGGTCGCTGCCCTCGCTGCTGCCCGAAAAGACGCGAAGCTCGACTCGGCCCTCCGTCTCCTTTTGAAGCGTGCGGCTCCAAGCCTTGAGCACCTTGACGAACGAAGAGCCGGGCGGCGCCAGCGAGGCGATCCGGATCGTCGTGGCCGGTACGGTCGGAACCTGTGAAACCGCCGGAGCTCCGGGGACAAACAGGGCAGCGAGCGTGAGAGTGAGAATCAGTGGGTACGTGCTGTATTGCATATGAGCTCACGGTTGGACGGCCCCAGGCCGTGGTTCTTCACTTTTCGGTGGCCAGCTTCGTGACCTGATTCAGAAGGCTCTTGCTGTACACGCGGCCTGCCAGCTGCTCGCGGGCCTTCTGGGCGATGGCGTCCCACTCCGCCTGGTACGGGGTGAGGTCGACCTCGGTAAGGCCCCGATCGACCAGGGTCGCGTACGCCCTCGCATCGTCCCGGAGGACGATCTTGTCCGACGCTCGCGCCCCGCGCTCCGCGGTGTCGAGCAGGATCTTCTGATCCCCTGGCGTAAGCTGGTCGAACAGTTCTTTCTTCACGATCGATCCGCCGATGAGGATGTTGAAGTTCTGCTTCGCCATGTAGTTGAGCTTTGTGTACCACTGGATGGCGACGGCCATGATGCAGGAGGAGGGCACCGTGTCGATCATTCGCGTTTGCAGACCGCCATAGACCTCGTTCGCGCCGACGCGCACCGGATTCGCGCCAATCACCCCCAGGTAGCCTGCAAACACCGGATCATCTTTCCAGGCCCAAGGCCGCCCGCTCTTGAGGTCGCTGGGTCGCGCGAAAGGATTCGCCGAGAAGAGGCGATTCTTGCCTCCGTCACCCCAGGTCAGCAGCTCGAACCCCGCATCTCGGAACATCTCTTCGAAGCGACCTCGAAGCTCCGTCCGAACGTGGCGGAGCTGCTCCATCTCGGTGATCAGTCCAGGCGCGGTAAGAACGAGGATGGGGCGCACGACCATGCCCATCCCGGTGGTGGTGATCCCGGCTGCATCGATCTGTCCCGCGCGGATCTTCCGAATGAAGTCGCGTTCGTCGCCTTGGCTGCCGCCCGTGTAGAACCGAAGCTCCGCCCGGCCCTCCGTCTCTTTCTTGAACGTGCGGCCCCAGGCTTTGAGGACCTTGCCAAACGCGGAGCTCGGCGGCGCAAGAGACGCGTAGCGAATCACGATGGGTCCATCGGCGGCCGCGTTCGAGACGGGGCTTCCGGGCAGAAAAAGAGCGGCGGTCGCGAGCGCGACGACCAGTGAGTGCTTCCAACTGCTCACAGCCGATCCCCTTTACTACAAGCCGAGAGCAGGAACCAATCGACGCCTCAGGAATCCCTGGAGCTCTTCTTCGGTTCGACGCGGCTCAGGGGCCGCCAGCAGGGAGAGGATCATCCGGAGCATGAGCTCCATCGATTCTGTGGCGGCGTCCTCGTCCCAGCCCGTGCCATCGATGATTTCCGCCAACGCGACCCGTGTGAAGGTGATCGACGCGGGCTGGGTGAACCCGTGCAGAACGCTCGCGTCGAACATGGCCGGCTGCCAAACCTGCCGAAGAACGGGGTTGTCCCGGATGGCCCGAAGGGTGAATAGGGTCGCGGCGACGATCTTCTCGCCAGGGTCTGCAAAGGCTCGAATGTGCTCCTGAACCTCGTTTGCGAGGCGGAGGCCCGCCTGAAGCAGCACAGACCGAATCAGCTCCTCCCGGTCCTTGAAATAGCGATACACGGTGGGCCGGCTCACCCCGGCCTCGAGCGCAACGTGCGCGATTCCGGTGCCGGCAATCCCGTCGCGTGCGACGCATAGGGCGGCGACTTC
>CALLDH010000312.1 GCA_937998345.1 uncultured bacterium
GGAACTCGCGAAGCATCACACGACTCTGGAGCGCGCGAACGTTGATCGAGCGGAACGGAGCCTTGGTGATGATGAAGAAGACGACCGTCACGGGGCTTCCCGTTTCCCGAAGCCGGTAGTTCAGCCGAGCCAGCGCCTCGATGGTCAGGTCCATGCCCTTGTTGAGGTACTCGTACCGGCCCGAGGTGAACATGTAGAGCGTGTTGTCGAGGTCGAAGTCGTAGCTGGGGAAGAAGTGCCCCATCGAGAACCTGTGTAGCCGTTCCTTGTATTGCTGGTGGAGCGTCTGGAACTCGTGGCTTGCGGTGAACCGGCGGATGTTCAGCCCGTTGGGCAGCAGCACGTCGGGCGTGCGCCCGAGCAGGTGGGTGCACTCCTCCGCGGTGACGTCGGAAACCGTGGTGAAGACATGTGACGCGTGGGCGGCGGCCTTCTCGATCTGGTGCTGAGCGTCGATGTTGAAGTTTCTGGCTTCCTGATCCCCGTCGAACACGGGCAGGTGGTCGTAGAACGAGGCATTCCCGGTCGCCAGATAGCGCCCGATCAGGGTCGCGTGCGTGGTGAACACCAGCGAGCCCGGCCAACCCTCCTTGCGCAGCATGGGGATCGCCATGCCCGCCTGCCACTCGTGGAAGTGGGCCACGATTTGGCGACGCTGCGACTCCTCCCTCGCGAGAATCGACAGGAGCGCCCGGCACATCTCCCCGAAAGCCACCGCGTCGTTCATGTTCGTCTCGTCGCACGCGGGAATGCCGTGGTCGGCCCAGATTCGGTACTTGATCTCGTTGAGCGCCCCTCCAACCGAGCCGACGTCCAGTAGAACCACGTGCGGACGGCCACTGACCAGCCACCGCCCGTAGTGGGCGCGGTAACCCATCTCCCGCAGTTGCTGCACGGCCTGGCCGACCGGGCCGACCAGCGGCGCCGACTCGAACTCGACCTCTGCGGTGTGAGGGTTGTACGGACCCACTAGGCAGTAGCGGTTGCCCCAGCGGCTCATCATGCTCGGGACCTTCGAGTGCAGGACCGTGTAGATCCCGCCCACCTGGTTGCAGACCTCCCAGGCGACCTCGATCAGCAGCGGCTCGAACTCGCGCACCGCGGCGTTCGCCGGCGTCTGCGGAGCCTCTTTACCTGTCGACGGGGGGGTGGATGGAGCCATGCTGACGGCGGACCTTCGGGGGCGATTGGGGCCATCTCATTGTACGGCCGCGCCGCGCTCTTTGCCCGGGTCTATTTACCCCTGACCGACCAGAACGTAGTCCCTGCCCAGAGTCGCGCGGCGAGAGTCGTGTTGGAGGCACCTTGTCCGAAGCCGAAACCAGGGCCGACTTCCATTAGTACGAATGGCGCCACCTTGTCGCCGGCTTTGATCTCGATGCCCAAGCGCACCAGGAGCGGGATGGCGCCGACGAAGCCGACGTTTTCGATCCAGCCGAGGTCCACCGGCACCGCAGCGCCGGTCACCACACTCAACTTGGGGTTCACGTCGATGCTGACCGGCACGGCGATCTCTGCTCTGGTGACCACGGTGGCGGTTTGGGGAGCGGCCGAGCCCGCCATGAGCCCTGGGGTGAATCGGATGCCGAGGTCGGTCTTGGCATTGGGCCGCGTTCGATCCCAGAGGTGGAAGCGCAACGGTGCGTACAGCGCAAAGGCGATTCGAGGATCGTCCCGTGCACCCGACCAGGGCCCATAGACGAGCTCACCACCAAGTGCCCAATCGAGGCTGCCCTTCCCTTTGTTCCACCATTCGTAGGAAGTGCTCGGCCAGCCGCTTCGAACTTGGTGAGCCATGTCGGAATCGAGCCGCCTTCCGCCGATGGTGGACTGCGGCCCAGCGAATGCCGTGCTGGCAATTGCCAGCACCAACAAGAGCGTCGAAATGAACTTCATTCTGGGTTCCCCTCCCTTCAGGGGTACTGCGTAGAGTCGATCTCGTACGTTGACAACAGGGCGTCAGTACCAGTGAAACCGGACCTCCTCTCCATCCGTTGCCACCAGCTCTGCGGCCGACCACCAATGCCCAGTTTTGAGGAACTGCCCGTCGCTAGGGTCCTTCGGGGGCTGCAGGCGGGGGTGCGGGGCACTCGGTGTAGTCGATGGAGGCCGAGCCTAGGTCCTGGCAGGAGATGACGTCTGGGGGTGTCGACCCCGCGCCACGGGTTCCACTGCCCACGCAGTCAAAATCGTCGGCGACGAAAGAACGCTTGTTGAAGGCGCTGCTGGTAAACGTCCAACATCCCTGCTCGGGATCCTGTACGCCCGGCGTCACGTCAATCCACCGAAACTCGTTCCCACAGAGCTCTCCTTCGAACACGTCTCCCTCGCCCGGCCCCGCGGCAATGGTTCCAATGATGTCTTTGCCGTCTTGAACGAGCTCGAAGGTAATCGGTTGGTTGTTGTCGCTCGTGCCGCCGGCGAAGCAGACGCCATTGTCGTCGACGCAAGTGTACTTCTCTTCCCAGACGACCGGATTCTCGGCGGTGCCCCCAATGTCGGCAAACAGCGGGACGCAATCCTTGCTTCCGGGGATGCATTCGCAGGTCGACTCGCCGCCGGTTTGGTCGTTGTCACACGTCAGTCCGTCGCCGCATTGGCCGTCGGTCTCGCAGCCATCGGGCAGTGCGCTGGCCCCCTGACATACGTTGACGCAGGTGCTGTTGTCGGGGAGTGAGCAAAACTGGGCGAACCCTTCTCCCTGCGGACAACTCTCCGGGTCCATCGGGTCGCAAGGAATCACGATGGCCCCGGGGTCAGAAGGCTTGGCGCACGCGGCGATGCCTGCGATTAGAAACGACGCGCCCGAAATTCTCAGCCACGAACGAGACCACCTGATACGCATGGGAGCACTCCTCCAAGTTCCGCAATCGTATCACGTGCCACACGCGAGGGTCTATGCTGGGCAACGCTCGAGCTAGCCCTCCTACCGTTTCTTCGATGGTGCCAATTGAACGACAAGGCCGCCCTGTCAGCGGGACGCGGACGTGTAGCGTCAGCGCGGGCGGGGTCGCGGCGGATTCGCGTGTGCGGGCTCGTGGGGCTGAGCCACGGGCCTAGCCTCGCGAGGACCGTCCTCCCTGGCCTCCTCGCGGACATGGTGCCGGTACACTGGCGCACGGGTCCCACCCACGTAGACTGTGTCGCCCGACTCGTCCACGTCGCCGGAAGCCTCGCTTGGCTGGGCGGCGCGCGAAGGTTCGCTCGGCTGCTGAGCGTATGAGGGCTGGGGCACTGCGGCGCCGGCCGCCCTTGCTGCGGCGAGCTCCTCTGGCGTCAACTCTTCTTGCTCGTACCCAGGGTCACCATCGATTCCCAGGCGCAGGCGATGGTCTGTCGGCGCGGGGGGCGGAGCCTCCGCTGGGACCATGATCTCTTCCAGCGACAGCTTCTGTTTCACGTGTCCGGGGTCGCCATCCACTTCCTGGGGCGGGCGATGCTCGATAGGCATCGGGGGCGCAGCCTCTGCCGGACCGACGACTGGCAGGACGTCGGGCCCCGGTTCTGTCTTCGTCGAGCAACCGGCGGTCAGCACCGCCAGTGACGCGATCAACACGCAACTCGAAGGCACGTTCATGCTTTCTGGGTAACCGCGGCATCAACGCCAGTCAAATTCGGCGTTGGCTACGGAAGAACCGACGGCCGCGCTGATCGGTCGCGGCGATTCGCACCTCAAGTAAGGTCCTTGTTACCGCCGACCAGGTCCGGAATTCGGTCCCGGCTTGGGTCCTGGGTCGGGTCCAGGATCTGGTCCTGGGTCGGGTCTCGGGTCAGGCCCAGGGTCGGCAGCAGCGACGTTCGGACTCAAAGAGCCATCGGAGTACGTTCCGGCTCGTAACGTCAGAAATAGCGTTGGCTGCTGACGGCAAACCGAGGCCAGCGAGAAACGGTGGGTCGTTCGTGAGGACTAGAAGAAGACGAACGCGACTCCGAACATGAGCCCCGTGAGCCCAAAATAGGTGAGAGGAAAGATCCATCGGCAACGTCGATCGACGAGATCGCCGGCCTCCACCTTTCCCTGCCGATCGAGCGCGCCGACCACGAGGTTGATCACGACCGTTGCGCACATGATGAAGAAGCTGAGGTTCAAAACCCCGTTCATCAGGGTCACATAGGAAATATGGGGCAAGATCTCGCTCACCACGATCTGGTAGGCGACGGCGGTGAGGATACCGATGAACGAGATGCTGATCCGATCGCCCAAGGACGAGCGTTCCATCCAGAACACCGACCACGAAAGCATCACGATCAGCATCAGAGGAAAAAGCACCAAGCGCACCATGAAGAACGATTCTCTTCGTACATCCATGCTCACGATGAATGCAGAGGCGACGCCCGCGCTTCCGGCATAGGAAGCGTGGCGATCCTGAGCCGAGGTGTGGATGCCTTCGAGAACCCATTGGGGCACCCGGATCGACTCATCGGCAAGGCTCTGGGCTTCTGACTCCGGCTGCAGCACGACCTCGCTCCGGTCGAAACCCAGCACTTCGAAGATGGCGTCCAGTCGTTGCGCATCGAACGGGTATCGCCTCAATGAGAGCTCGGCCTCCGCCGCCGCGTCCAGCGTCTCGATCAGGGTCAAGGTGCCGTCCGGCTGCACGCGGAGCACCACTCCATGCTTCTCGTATAGACCCGATTCGTTCACGAGAATCACCTGCGGAAACCATCCAGTGAATACCTCGTTGAATTGGAAGGCGCCGAGATACACCTTTTCATCGACTCCCACCTCGGAGGGGTCGAAGGCCTGTCGTTCGTCGTGCCAAGTTAGCGTTAGAACGCCCGCAAACTCGAAGGTCTCGGCCTCATCGTTGATGTCGTTGATATCTCGCAGATGGAAACTCGCCTGGACCACGACGGGGCCGGCCTGCTGTGGAGGGCCGGTCAGAAAAGGCTCGCCGGCGGTACTTGGAGGTGTCGCGGGACGGGGATCGCCGACCGGCTGCGCCTCGGCGATACCTTCGCCGCACATGCCGGCGATCAGCAACGTCACGGCTATGGAAGCGACCTTGTGCATTCTCGCGTTACCTCGGTGCGGGCTTCACCCGACAGGTTCGTTCAACGAATGAGGCCTTCCGACTTCATTCTCTTCGCGACGCCGGAGCTCACCGACTCGATGATCTCCCCCACGGAATCGGGGTTGACCGTGTCCGAGCGCGCTAGCCATACCGGCATCCCGTCGCGGATCGAGTAGAGAGCGGTCTCCACCCTGTACTTGATGTTCGTCCGGTAGTACCCCGGGTCGCTATTGACCGCGTAAGCGTCGTTGTAGCCGGACATGTAAAGATCGCTCGAAGTTGGGGGCTTCCCAGGAACGTACTCCACCTCATCGTCTACGCTCAGCAGGCGCGCGATCACGACCGCATCGAAATCCCCCTTGCTGACTGCGCTCATGACCTTCTCCGCCTCGAGCTTGTCGTTCTCAGGGAAAAGCGCCCAACTGGCCTGCGCCCTTGCACCCTCAGCTTCGAGCGCGCGAACCATGCTGTCCTCGTAGAGTCGCCGGTAGTCCCCGTTCCTTCCCACTCCGATGACGAACAGCTTGCTGAACGGCGCGCCGGTGAATTCCGGATTTCGCCACGTGGCCGGGATTGTGGTTTTGGTCTCGTTCTTGCTGCACGCGCCGGCGGTGAGCATGGACAAGGCAAGGACAGCCGCGACGACGACGATGGTTCTTCCAAACACCCGCGCGAAGGTAGTTGCCCTCAACAATGGACGCAACCGCCGGAACACGCTCCCTCCCCTCTCCTCCAATGGTTGCGAGGACTTGGGAGCCACGCCGCGAAAGCTCAAATTCAAACTCGCGCCTGGGAGGCTCTTGCGGGGAAGGCTTTGCGCATCGTGGTCTTCCGACTTCGCGACAACCATCCGACGGTGGCCAAGGTGATCACAATCTGGGCCAGTATGACGAGCGTCAAGGTAGTCGGCCGTCCGGCGAGCGCGGCTTCGATCCCGACCAGCTGAGGAAGGAACATGCTCAGGTTGGCCACGTTGAACCCAATGATCGCAAGCAGCAGCCATCGGGATCCTCGGTAGATGCGCCAGCAAGCAATGCCGAACCCAAGCTCGAGCAGGAACGCCAGAAAGGGAACGCTGCCGTAGAATCCCGTACCCAGTTTTTGCATTGCGAATCCCGGCGCGATTGCGATATCCGGACTGTGGGTCACGAGGTCCAGGAGAAGATGAGACGCCATGCCGAGTGCGACGGCGATTGCGGTTTTTGGCTTGCCGAGCGCGAACCGAATCAACGCCCAGGCAACTACGGCGAAGACCAACGTCGTGGCAATTGAATGGGACCACGGCATGTGAACGAGATGAATGTTCTGCACCGAGCGAACGGTTGCATCGATTGTCGTGGTTTCGACACCAATCAGGTTCAAAGCCACCCATAGGAGCTCAACCGCCTGAACGGCTAACAAGATGAACGCCATTCGAACTGTCGGGTATTGTCGCTTGAGTACGAGCGCAGTCGCAGCATGATTGATCGCAAACATTGGTGGCTCCTTTTTCTTGGTTAGCAATCGCTAACCAAGAGGTTAAAAAAAACCCTAGCGCTCTGCCAGGGCCAAAATCCGCTCTGTGAACGACTCAGTCCAATCGGTGGCTGGACGCTCGAGTAGCCCGAGGTACCACATCCGGGAAAGCTGCTGTATCCCACCGATGATGATCGCCGAGGTGAGATCGGTGTCGAGGTCATCGCTGATCTCTTCCCGGTCGATTGCTGACATCAGCATCCGGTTGATCTGCTCGATGAATGTGTCGCCGGCGACGTCTGCCTGAACCGCGGGCCAGAAGTGTTGGATGTTGTCGGAGATGTAAATCACGACTTCAGGAGCGGTCTCGAATCGTCGAAAGAATGTCGAGCTGTACGCAGCAAACTGCGTCGCAAACGATTCGAAGTCGCCGCGGACCACTCTTTCGAGGGCGGAGTGGAGCCACCGATAACAAAAGACGAACAACTCCTGGGCCAGCGCATCCTTGCTCTCGTAGTGTTTGTAGAGCGCAGGATTCGAAAGCTCCGCCGCCGCGCCGATGTCGCGGATGCTCGTCTCGCAAAGGCCCTTTTCGGTGAACAAGCGAAGTGCTGCACGCAGAATGCGCTGTTTACCTGCCGCGGCCCCCGGTGCGAACTGTACGCCGTCTTTGGTCATCGCTGCGTTCTGTCCCATTCGTTGGAATGGTTAGCAAATGCTAACCTTCTTGTCAACTACTTTCAGAGATGGAATCTGGGCGGCTCCGGTTACTATCGCTCTCTATGACCGAAACCAATTTCATGTTCGAAAACCGGCCGAATGACATCCCATCCACCGAGCTCGAGGTGGAAGGAACGGTCCCTGCCGCTCTGCGCGGCCGGTTTCTCGCCAATGGGCCCGGCCGGATGCAGATCGACGGCCAAAAGCTCCACGTCTTCGACGCCTACGGCCGCATCCTCAGTGCCCAATTCGAGGACGGTCGCGTCACGCTGGTCGGAAGACACGTGCAAACGCCATTGCTAGAACAAGAGCTCGCAAAGGATGCCGTGGTCAAGCGCCGGCTGTTCGCCAACAAGCCTTCGCGATGGTCGAACCTGTTCGACCTCGATCTCGGGAACAGCTGCATGCACAACGTGTATCCGTTCGCCGGTCGGGTCTTGGCAGCGCAGGATCCAGGTCATTTCATCCTCGACCCGGAATCGTTAGCGGTCACAGGCAGGCTCGATTGCAGTGGTCTGATGAAGAAAGGGATGAGCGCAACGCCGATGCCCCGCGTCGATCCGGCGTCGAACCGGCTCGTCCTGTGGCTGCAGAAGCCAGGGCCGAAGGACACAGTGACGATGGTCGAGCTCGACGAGACTCTCGAGGTGGCGCATCAACAGACTTGCAAGCTTCCGCCCGGCCTACTGCACGACGTGACGTTCACCGAGAACTTCTACGTGGTGTCTCGGTTTGGTGCTCTGAACGTCTTGAAGGTGCTCTGGGGAGCGGCGCCCGTCTTCAGCGCGATACAGTTCAACGAGAAGACGCCTGTGCTGCACCTGATTCCCCGTCAAGGAGGCAAGCCCCGCACGGTGCCACTTCCAAAGCGTATGCATTTTCATTTCTTCAACGCATTCGAAGAAGATGGCAGCGTCGTGGTCGACACGATTGGCTACCCGGGCCAGGTGACGTTCAGCTCGCTGTTCCCGGACGGTGAGCGGGAGCGCGTTGGGCTTCCTCGGACCGAAACCCCGGTCCCGGAGGTGGTGCGCTACCGCATCTCCTTGGAGACCTTGCATGTGGAAGAGCGCGTCATGCCAGGCATCGCGTGCGAGGCCCCCGAGGTAAATCGAGCTGTTCGTGGCCGCCCTTATCGTTACGGATACGCCAGCGCACGAACTGACAAAGACGTGACGATTGATCCTGGCGCCTACGTTTGGTTCGGTGGCGTCGGCAAGCTGGATTTCGAGCAGAATGAGGCCGAGGTCTGGGAGGCTCCGGCCGGCTCCAGCTGTTCACCCCCCGCGTTCGTGCCTGACCCCGAACGCTCGGGAGAAGACGCCGGCTTTCTACTGTCGTGGATTCAAGATCCCGAAGAAGGCCGTTCGTCGCTTGCGGTGTTCGACGCTCAAGATCTTGAGCGCGGCCCCGTCGCCCGGGCCCAGGTTCCAGAGCTCTTGGGCTTGATCAGTCACACGAGCTTCGCTCCGGCCGAGTAGGAAGACCCGCTGCATCATGCGGGAAGCCAGTCCGGAGAGAGGCACTGAATACGCGCCCGACCGCTGGATTTGTGATTTCGTATGACCGGGAGCTGATTTCCCGACATCGCGAGCGCACATTGAGTCCGAGCCGTGCTGGGCTACAGTCGCCAACCTGTGATCTCTCTTCGCGGTGTCTGTTTCGAATATGCACACGGGGGCTTCTCTCTCAACGTCGGCGAGCTGACGGTCGCGTCGGGAACCAGAGCGGCGGCGATTGGGCCGAGCGGCTCGGGAAAGACCACGCTGCTGAATCTGATCTCCGGCATCGAGCGGCCCGGTTCAGGCGAGGTCAGCACAGCCGGGGTGCGAGTCGATCGTTTGTCATCCGCAGGGCGGCGCTCGTTTCGGATCACGACGATCGGCTTCGTGTTTCAGGAGTTCTTGCTTCTGGAATACCTCGATGTGCTCGACAACATCCTCTACCCCTACCGGCTCCACCCTGAGCTGCGCCTGGATGCTTCGGTTCGATCACGCGCGCGCCAACTGGCTTCGGACCTGGGCCTTGCCGAACTGTTGGCTCGGCGGCCGAGCGAGCTCTCGCAAGGCGAGCGGCAGCGCGTCGCGATCGCCCGAGCGCTCGTCACCGCGCCGAGCCTGATCCTTGCCGATGAGCCGACCGGGAACCTCGACCCCGCGACCAAGCAGCAGGCACTCGACCTTCTGTTCGAGCAATGCGAAGCGCGTTCGACCACCCTTCTGATGGTCACCCATGATCATGGCCTCCTCGACCAGTTCGCACAGATCGTGGACGTGGAAGCACTGGGCCCAGCCGAGGCATGAGCCGATGAGAGACAGCATCTACCTCGCCTGGCGCTACCTTCGTCACCACCGGACCAAGACGCTCCTGCTCGTGCTATCGCTTTCGGTGTTTTTGGGTCTACCGTTGATCATGCGCGCGATGAGCCGAGCGACGCAACAGTCGTTGCTCTCCCGCGCCGAGGCGACGCCGCTCTTGCTTGGCAAGAAGGGCAGTAGCCTCGATCTGGTCGTGGAAGCCCTCTACTTCCAGTTGAAGGGCGCCGAGCCGATCACCAAGGCCGATGTCGACGGGCTCCAGGCGATGGATCTTGCGCTCGGGATTCCCATCCGCACCGGATTGATGGCGCGTGGCTTTCCACTGGTGGGTACGAGCTTGGACTATTTCCCGTTCCGAAAGCTTCGAATGACGGAAGGCCGAGGTCTTGCGATGATGGGCGAGTGCATCCTGGGAGCGGAGGCTGCCGAAGCACTTGGACTGGGCCCTGGCGATGCACTCCTAACCTCACCCTCCACGCTTTTCGATTTGGCGGGCGTCTATCCCCTGAAGCTCCACGTCGTGGGCATCCTCGAGCCGAGCTTCGGGCCCGATGACGAGGCGGTCTTCGTCGATCTCAGAACCGCCTGGGTCGCTGAAGGCATGGGACACGGCCATCAAGACCTGAGCAGTGCCGGGCCAGATGTGGTCCTCAAGCGCAAAGAGGGCACCGTAACGGCCAACGCCAAGCTCATTCAGTACAACGAGATCACCGAAGCCAATATCGAGAGCTTTCACTTCCATGGGGATCCATCGAGCTATCCGGTGAGCGCCGCTATCGTGGTGCCTCACGATGAAAAGTCCGGCGTGCTGTTGCGTGGCCGCTTCGTCGATGCGGAGACGCGGCAGCTCGTGCGTCCTGCTCAGGTGGTCGACTCACTCAACAAGCAGATCTTTCGCTTCGAGCGCATCTTGGAGATTGTCGTCTGGACCGTGGGCTTGGCGACCGCTGTCATGTTTGTGTTGGTGATGGTGCTCTCCTGGAGACTTCGAGCCGAAGAGCTTCGCACCATGACGCGCCTCGGCTGCAGCCGATGGAAGGCCGCCCAGATCATGGGTTCGGAGATTGCACTCATGGTGGGCGCGAGCGTGCTGATCGCCGGCGTCTTTGGAATCGTCATGGCGCAATATGGTGAGACCTGGCTTCAGACCCTCATCTTGAGGGGGTCCTGATGCGAATGGCGAGACCTACGCCAGGGAGAGCAGTGACGATCGTGGTGATGGTCGCGCTCGTCGCGATGACGTTCGGTTGCTCGAAGAAGTCGGACCCCATCCCAGCCTCGGGCTCGATGCAACCCGCGCAAGCTTCTATCTACGCGGTCAACTATCCACTGAGTTACTTCGCGAAGCGAATGGCGCCGGCCAACGCGCGTGTCGTGTTTCCCGTGCCTCCGGGAGTCGACCCTGCGTTCTGGAAGCCGTCGGCTAGCGCAGCGCTGGAGTTCCAATCGGCGAGCTTGATCCTTCTGAACGGCGCCGGCTACGCACGATGGACGAGCTACGCGACTCTTCCCCAAGCCCGACTCGTCGTCACCGCCGACGGTTGTCGAGATACTTATCTTCGCACTGAGCAAAGCATCCGGCATCAGCATGGTCCCGAAGGAGCGCATGCTCACTCGGAGCTAGCCTTCACGACATGGCTCGACCTCCAGCTCGCAGCTTGCCAGGCAAGCCGCGTTCGCGACGCACTGGTCGCGCAGATGCCAGAAGCGAAGGATAGCGTTGCCCTTGGGTTTGAGACCCTCGAGCGCGATCTCCTCGACCTCGACGACCGGCTGCGAAGCCTGGGCAAAGCTCTGGGCAATCAACCGCTTCTCGCGTCTCATCCTGTCTATCAGTACCTTGCGGACGCATACGGCATTTCAATCCAAAGCCTGCATCTCGAGCCCGACCAGGAGCTGGGCGACGACGATTGGAAAGAGGTCGATGCAATGTTGGAGCAAGATCGCGCGATCTGGATGCTGTGGGAGGCCCCTCCCCTCACGGCCACCGAAGCGCGCCTCCGTGAGCGCGGTGTGACGACCATCGTGTTCGATCCTGCGGGACAATCTCCCGCCGAGGGTGATTTCCTATCGGTGATGAGCGCAAACGTTGCTCGCCTCGAATGCGCGACGGGAGTGAAACCATGTCGCTGAGCGCCCGCGGTGTGCTCCTCGTCCTGGCCGTCACGCTCCCAAGTGCGGCGTCCGCCGATGCAGTGATGGTTACGCGCGCGATGACGGCGAGCACCATCATGGAAGCGTTCGTCAAAGAAGATGCGATCCTGGTCGAGCTCGAGCTCGGTGAACAGGAGCTCGCAAGGTTTCCTTCGCTCATCGAGGCCGTCACCGGTGCCAAGGGCTTCCCGGTGCCGATTCCGCCCGCGTCCAAGCTTTCGTTCGTGGCAGACGGAGTGCGACTCCGGGGCACCATCGAAAGCGCGGAGCGCCGCAAGAAGGTGGAGCGCGACGAGGTCAGCGGGGAGCCTTTGCCCACGTCCGCGGCTCAAGAGGTGCTGTTCGTCGTGCTGCGATACCCCCTGCGGAACCCACCCCGGACGCTCGTCCTCAGCCCGCCGTCGAAGGACGGTTACGCCACCGCAGACATCGGCTTCGTTGTCTACCACCGTGGGGTTGCGGTCAACGACTTCCGGTACCTGGCCGCCTCGGAGCAACTGGAACTCGACTGGGAGGACCCCTTCTATTCTCAGTTCGAACGCAGGACATTGAAGCGGCAGTTCAGCTCGCCGATGAACATCTTCCTCTATGTCGAGCCCTTCGAGGTTCGAAAGGAGTTCGTCGTTCGACCGCTCGATCTCGCTCGCTTCACCGACCTCGACATTGAGCCACACCAGCCAATCCCGGCTGAACGAAGAGCCGCCCTACTGGCGCAAATCGCAGAGTTTCTCTCGAAGCGCGCGCCGGTCACGATCGACGGAGAGCGGCCGGAGCCGATCCTCGACCGGATTCACTTCCTGAAACGCGGGCTACGAATGACGCGGGTCGTCACTCCGGATGAGCCGGTCGACGGTACCAACGCGATCGTTGGCGCGATCTTCGTCTACCCAGTGGATGGCCTGCCCAAGGATGTTCGTCTCGACTGGGACCTCTTTGACGAGCGCATTCAGCGCGTACCGGGTTCGGCGACCGACGAGGCCGGGCCGATGCCCTCCTTCCTCGTGCCCGACGATAGCCAACTTCACTGGGTCAACTATCTGAAAGGAAGCGCTCTGCCCGGCGAGCTAGAGGTCCAACCCCCGAAGTCGCACGTCTCCATTCCAGTTGGTTTCGGCGTCGGATTGATCCTGGCGTTCGGACTCTGGATCGCGGCCTGGCGTCGACGGTCCTGGGCGCTCGGCCATGCCGCAGCCGCCTTAGCCGTGGCGGCCTGGTTCGTGCCCACGCCTTCCGTCGATGTCCCGGTCCCATCGAGGGTGCGTATGCCGTCGGGCGAGGAGGCGGCTCCGACGATTCACGCCCTGCTCTACAACGTGTACCGCTCACTCGACTTTCGAGACGAAGAAATCGTCTTCGATCGCCTGGCACAGAGCCTTTCGGGTGAGGTGCTGGAGCGGGTCTACCTAGAGATGCGAAAAGGGCTTCGGCTCGAGAACCAAGGCGGCGCGCGCGTCCGCGTCCGCGAGGTCGCCCTTCTCGAAGTCGTCCCCACGCAAGCTCAGGAAGCAGGGACGCTACGCTACCGCACCAAATGGAGTGCGACCGGGTCCGTGGGGCACTGGGGCCACACCCATATGCGCACCAACCGATACGACGCGGAAATCACTCTCGCTCGCATCGAAGATCAGTGGAAAATCGCCGACATCGAAATCTTGGAGGAGCAGCGCGTGCTCGCTGCCCAAGCGCCGGAATTGCGCCGTTCCAGGTCCGATTCCGACTTCTTCGGAGACGAAAAAGGCCGTTCGGAGTTACCATCCGCCTTGCAGCTTCAGGCTTATCCACAACTCGTAGCGAAACGCTAATCCGATCAAGAAGAGGAGCTCCGATGTCGATCGAAGCCAAATACCTTCCGCTTGAGAGTGCCTACCATTGGGAGAGCAAGACGCCTGATCGGGTCTACATGGTTCAACCGGTCGGCGGTGGCGTGGTGAACGAGTACACTTGGTCGCAAACTCTCGATCAAGCACGCCGCATGGCCGCCCACCTCAGGTCGTTGGGGCTCCCGGCAGGTAGCTCTATCGGAATCGTCTCGAAGAACTGCGCGCACTTCATCATGGCCGACCTGGCCATTTGGATGGCAGGCCACGTCTCGGTGGCGTTGTTCCCGACCCTGCACGCGGAGACCGTTTCCTATGTTCTCGAGCACAGCGAAGCGAAGCTCCTGTTCGTCGGCAAGCTCGACACTTGGGAAGAGATCCAACGTGGTGTGCCCGAAGACCTGCCGGGCATCGCGTTCCCCCTGAGTCCACCCACCGACTACCCAAAATGGGATGACATCATCGAGGCAAATGAACCCATTGCCGACAGCCCGACCCGTGGTGCCGAAGAGACGGCGCTGCTGGTCTATACGTCCGGGAGCACCGGCAGACCCAAGGGCGTGATCAGCACCTTTGGCAACATGGGAGTCGCCACACGAGGGGCCGGTCAAATCTTTGCAATGGGACCCGAGGATAGGCAGCTATCTTACCTTCCGCTGGCGCATTCCTTTGAACGTGCCGTAGTGGAGAATGGTTCCTTGCATTTCGGCGACCAAATCTATTTCGCCGAGTCGCTCGAGACCTTCGTCCACGATCTCAGACGGGCGCGCCCGACGATCTTCCATTCGGTACCCCGGCTGTGGCTGAAATTCCAACTCGGGGTCTTCGCCAAGATGCCGGAAAAGAAACTCCGCCGGTTGTTGAAGATTCCGATTCTAAGAGGCATCGTACGGCGCAAGATCATCGACAACCTGGGCCTCGGTGCAACTCGCCTCGCAATCAGTGGCTCGGCGCCGATACCCGCCGAGTTGATCACCTGGTATCGCGACCTGGGTCTCGAGCTCCTCGAAGGTTACGCAATGACCGAAAACTTCGCGTATTCACACGCCAACATGCCGGGAAAGACACGGGCCGGCTTCGTCGGCAATTGTTTGCCCGGCGTCGAGTGCAAGATCAGCGAGGAAGGCGAGGTTCTGGTCAAGAGCGAGGCGACGATGCCGGGTTACTACAAGGCGGAGGAGCTAACGGCGGAGGCTTTCACCGATGATGGCTTCTTGAGAACAGGTGATCGCGGCGAAATCGATGATCAAGGCCGATTGAAGATCACCGGGCGGGTCAAAGAGCTGTTCAAGACCAGCAAGGGGAAGTACATCGCCCCGGTGCCGATCGAAAACCTACTCAACGCGGATAGTCACATCGAGCAATCTTGCGTCTCGGGGTTAGGCCATCCCCAGCCCTACGCGACCGTGCTGCTGAACGAGGAACTGCGAGCGGACGCCGTGGACCCAGCAACTCGGGAGCGCATCACGGCCGTGCTCGAAGCCCTGCTTCTCAAGGTCAACAAGCAGGTGGCCGGGTACGAGCGCCTGCAGTTTATCGCCGTCGCCAAGGATCCATGGCTGATCGAGAACGGCTTCCTCACGCCAACCATGAAGATCAAGCGAGGCGTCCTCGAGGAAACCTATGCGCCACACCTCGACACCTGGTACTCCGCTCAGAAGTCGGTTGTCTGGGAAGCGTAAGGCTAGGCTATTCCGCTCCGACGATGCCCTGGCTGATCATCTGCTCGATCTCGTCGTCGGAGTAGCCGAGCTCGGTCATGACCTCGCGCGTGTGCTCGCCTTTGCGGGGCACGTCGCGGTGAACTCCGAAGCGGCGATCGTTCATGGCGAGCGGCAGGGCCGGTAGGCGAGCCTTCTCACCGGCGCGCTCGCCATCCGACACAGTGAGATCCAACAAACCTTCGTTCGCCTTGAGGTGTGGGTCGTCGAAGAGCTCCTCCGGCTTGCCGATCGGCGCGAAGGGCAGCCCGGTCTTCTCGAGCTTCTCCATGAGATCGTGTTTCGCGTACTTGCGGAATGCATCTTGAACCGCGGTGACGAGGCGTTCCTTCTGTGCGGCCCGACCATTGTTGGTCGCAAGGCTTTCATCGGCGGCAAGCTCATCGAGGCCAAAGGCATCGCAAAGCAGCTTCCACTGCTTGTCGCTGACGACGCCGACAAAGACCTGGTCGTCGTCGGCCGTTTCGAAGATCTGGTAAATTGCCCAGGCTGACACGCGCGCGGGCATCGGGGCCGCGGGTTTCCCGGTGACGGCATACTGCGCCATGTGCTGACCGACGAGGAACACAGTGCTCTCGAACAGCGAGGCAATGACTCGCTGTCCCACGCCGGTCGACTCGCGTTGCATGAGCGCCGCAAGGATGCCGAGGGCGCCGAACATCCCACCCTGAACGTCGATGACCGAGGTTCCGGCCCGCAGGGGACGCCCCGGTGGGCCGGTCATGTACGCAAGCCCGCCCATCATCTGCGCAACTTCGTCGAGCGCGGTGCGGTGTTCGTAGGGGCCACTCAAAAAGCCCTTCTCGGAGCAGTAGACCAGCCGAGGATTGCGCTCCTTGAGAGCCTCGTACCCAAAACCGAGGCGCTCCATGGTGCCCGGCCGAAAGTTCTCGATGAGGGCGTCCGCACCGTCGACGAGACGCAACACCAGCTGCTTGCCGGCATCGGATTTCAAATCGACGCACAAGCTGCGCTTGTTCCGGTTGTACATCGGGTAATACCCGGCACCCGAGCCTGGTAGCTCCCGGGTGCTGTCGCCGCTGGCCGGTTCGATGCGGACGATGTCGGCGCCGAGGTCTGCAAGGACCAGCCCTGCAGCAGGACCCATGACCATGTGCGTGAATTCGACGACCTTGATGCCGTCCAAGGGCAATCCGTGGGTTTCTGCCATTCTCACGATACTAGCTTCAAACGCTTGTTTGCAAAGCACAGAAGTGACGCAGAGCTCCCCGTCTTCTTCTCAGAACAGCAGCTGAAGCTGCAGGTTGAATTTAATGCCGTTGCGTACGCCGGTGTTCCAGAGTTGCGTCAACCATGCGGTCTGCGCGACGACCCTGAGACTGTTTCCGATGATATGTGCCGTGCCCGCCGCCGCGAGCTCGCCGTTGGTGGTTTGATCGCCGTTGCGACCGTATTGCGCCTCCCGGGCAATCATGTCGGCTGGATCCGTGGCGTTCATGATCTGGAATGCCCCGTAGCTTCTGGCATCACTTCGAAGCCAGGGCGTGAGGTAGGTGATGCTGTATCGAAGTGCGAGCTCCCACGTGAGCGAAAAGCGATAGCCGACCTCTCCCATGAACCCGATCGGACCGAAGAGGATGTTGCCTCCCTGCCACGGCTTGTACCAGGCGACGTAGCTGATGGCATTCATGTGGACGCTGCTGATTTTGCCAAGCCACTCGAGCGAAAACCGCAGGGCCAGATCCTCGATCGCGTTGGGCCGCGCATCCCAGGAGAAGCCCGAACCCAGGCTATGCCGTAGCTCTTTGGTGCCCAACAAATCGCTGTTGGCGTCGGTGTTGATCTTTCCGAAGTTCTTGGCGAATCGGCCGGTGATCTCGGGATGAAACTCGCTCACAACCTTCCCATCGCCAATGTTCGAACGGTTTTCAAGCTTTTCGCCGTACACCTCGGTGATGCCGACTCCATGAGCAGCGCGCACATTGGTCCCGTTGAAGACACCGAGGGCGTACTCCAGATCGCGAAAGCTACGAGCGAACATCTCGGCTCCGATTTGACGCTCGGACCCGAACATTCGGGTGGTGGGCGGCCAGTCGATGAACGAGAGCGCCGCATAGGACGTCGCACGGTATCGGTCGAAGGGGATCTTGAACTGCCCGACGCGGAACGCAGCAAACTTGAACCGCGTGAACGCAAACCACATGTCGATCAGGTCGAAGGAGCTGGGCGTGAG
>CALLDH010000313.1 GCA_937998345.1 uncultured bacterium
AAGACGTCATACGGGAGCTGAAGCAGGTCGATCGTATCCTCGCCCCGCTCGCGTCCCGCGTTCGTCGATAGTTTTCTACGCTGCTTTGCGCCGGGGCTCGGAGATCTCGCGGAGCAGCCACGTTCCGTGCGAAGCCTTCACCGGCTTCGGGGCCTTGCGTGCAAGGACCCGAAGCAACTCTACGGCCTCCGCGTTCCATTCGACGAGCCTGAGGATGGTACCGTCCGAAGATCGAAGATCGGGTTCGGCGTTCGTGCGGCGACGCGTGATATCGTCGGCGTCAGACTGAGCGCGCGTTTCTACCAGGAGCATGATGTTGCGACGTAAGACGAACCCGAGTGGACTCGAGGTGGCGACGAAGCTCAGTGATATCAGACCAGCGCGATGGGTGGGGAGATGCACCCGCAGGCGCGGCGTGCCGCCCGACGACAGTTCCCAGCTGAAGGACATTTCGGGTGCGTCGGCAGGAGAGCGGAGCTCGGACGCGAACACGCGAAGTGCGCCTGCCGTCTGGGCGGCCGTAGCGGTCATGTGATGCCGCGTGCCGGTGAGGAACACCGGCAGCAAGAGGAGCGCGGCGGTAGGTTGCCCGAGCGCGATCAGGCCTATGCCGCCGATGAGCAACGCGGTTAGGCCCGTCGCGGTGGTCGCATCGAGGAAGTCGCCTGCCGGAGTTTCGGCGACGGGAAGCTCCTTGCAGCGGGCAGAGCGCCAGTCGCGGCGTAATGAGGGGGCTGCCGATCCGGCCGGCCGGTGAAGAGAGAGTGCGATCAGTGGTAGCGCACAGAACAAGTGGTTGGGGGCCAACCATTGTCCAAGTGCGACGAGGCCGCCGGTGATCGCCAAGACCGCGGCCCATCGCGCTTGAACCAGAAGTCCGCGGCGGCCCATCCGGAGCTCGATCGATCGGCGCTTGAGGAGGACGAGCACGGCCAACAGAACCAAAGCCCAAGCGATGGACCGCTCCTCCGGAATCGTGAGGGGTCGAAACCCGGTCGGGTCGGGGGTGTCGGCTACTGTGACGGGCAGGGCGATCGCTTGAGCGGGAACGTCTAGCGTGAGTGGCCACGCCGTCATGCGCGGAAGGTGAATCCGGCGCCACTCGACGACGGTGCGCAAGGGACCCTGGGTAACTTGGAAGTCGACGCCCGGAGGCGTGTCGTGCATCTCGGTTGGAACCGAGGATCCTCGCGGCGCACGGATCTCGACCGAGACGTTGTGAAGGCCGGTTTCCCAAGCGGGAACCGACCAAACGATACGGGCTCGCGGCTCGCCCGCCACCTCGACCGCTTTGGCGTCGGCCTTCGTGCGATACCGCATGAAGACTCGGTATTCACCCTTGCGCGGGGCCTCGCGTCTGGGAAACGAAAGGTGGATGATGCCGCCATCGCGAACCGTGGCGTCAGGGCGGAAGATCTCACCGTCCTCCGAGCGAAAGTAGGGCGGCCTGTAGAGATCGAGGTCGACGTCGGGGCCGAGCTCTGCGAGCTCGATCTCGTGCAGCCATCCCGCGTGTACTTCGACGTCCAATCGAAGGAGGATGCTCAGCGTCGCGTCCCGTTCGACGTCGACGGTCGCCCGGGCGCCCTTGACTACCGTTCGGGTCCAGGCCTGGGCCGGCGAAGAGGACCCGAGCACCACAACGAAGACCAAAAGAAGCAGGGCTGAAACGCGGATGAGGCGCATGGTCCGAACCTAAGGAATTCCGCCGCTTCGGTGAAATTTCCTACTGCATCCGGAGCCATGAGGGCATGAACAACAGGACGAATAGCGAAAGGGTTAACCAACCGACGACACGGCGCCGGGGCGAGACATGGCTGTCTTCGGTGGGAGGGTGGCTCGGCCCGGTCGCGCGGGTGAGCATCCACAGAACGAAAGCCCAGACCAGCCAGTGCATGCCAGCTGTGACGTCATACATGAGCTGGTCCCCGCGAACCCCTCGGAGGTAGCTGGGGATTCCGTACGCCGCGCTCACGAGGACGGCGAGCAGCGGGAGCACGCGAAGAAGACGCCTGGAGACTTGATCCTGACGGCGGCCGAGGAGCGCGTAGGCCACGTGCCCGCCGTCGAGCTGGCCGAAAGGAAGGAGGTTGATCATCGTCACCAGCAAACCGGCCCAGCCGGCCAGCGCGGTCGGGGTGAGCATGATGTCGTAACCCTGTGGGATGGGGCCCTTCAGCCAGCTCAGTAGCCCGAGATACAGGAGCGAACGCCCTTCGAGGAGGTAGGGCGTGTCGGGTAGAGGCTCGATCGGTGACGTGGCGATCCCGTAGATGATGACGGGCACCGCAACCACCATGCCGGCAAGGGGGCCGGCCGCCCCAATGTCGAGCAGTGCGTTGCGGGAGCGAATTTGCTCTCGGATCTGGATTACGGCGCCTAGGGTGCCGAGGAGGAAGAAGGGGACCGGGATGAAATATGGAGGCGACACGTCCACACGGTGGTACCTGCCCGCAAAGAAGTGGCCGAACTCGTGGGCCAGAAGGATTGCCATGAGCGGGGCGGAGAACACCCAGCCTGCGAAGAGCTCGTCGAGCGAGGTGGGCGGCTGTCCGAGGACCATCCCGGCCCCGACGTACAGGGTCGACGCGAAGGTGAGCGCCATCAGGATGAGTGGCAGGCCCCACTGAGTTCTGCGCCGCTGCACCGCGTGCCTCTAGCATGTGCGTTGCGAAGCGCACGATCTGCTATTCTCCTGGACGAATGGACCTCTACAGCGCGGCCAAGCGCCTCAACCGGCCCTTCGTCTTCGCCGACGAAGCGTCGACGCGCGCTTTGTCAATCGCAGATCACGGCTTGATCGGAGACGGGTTTTCCGCCGCTCTGGTCCGCGCCGACGGTGCGATCGACTGGCTGTGCATGCCCCGCTTCGACAGTCCAAGTGTCTTTGGCGCGTTGCTCGATGAGGAGAGGGGAGGTTCCACCTCGGTGAGTCCTGTGGACTACCCCTTCGAGAGCCTGCAGCGGTACGACCCAGACACCAACGTGCTCGAGACCTTGTTTCGCATCGAAGAACGCGGGACGATTCGCCTCACTGACTACATGCCTTGGACCGACGACCCCCGCTCCGCGGTGCACGAGGTTCATCGCCGCGTGCAGTGCACCGAGGGAGAGGCGGTCGTGAAGGTCGTTTTCGATCCGAGGTTCGACTACGGGCGTGTCGACACGCGATTCGAGATCGCTGGACGTTCCGCTTCGGCCAAGGGGGCATCCGGCGAACGCTTGGTCGCCGTGCTCGGTGGCGTAGGGCAATGGGAGCCGCGTCCGGAAGGAGGCGTGCAAGCCATATTTCCGTTGAAGGCAGGCGAGCGCGGATGGGTCGTCATCAGCTGGAACGCTGCCAAGTCGGAGTCGATTCTGGCGTACCGCCCGTTCGAGGCGCTGAGAAACACGCGCCGCCGGTGGCGAGATTGGGTTCAGCAGCTCCAATACGATGGCCCGTGGCGGCATCACGTCGTTCGGTCCGCACTACTGTTGAAGCTGCTGATGTATGCGCCGACCGGGGCGATGGTAGCCGCGCCGACTACGTCGCTGCCCGAATGGATCGGCGGAGTGCGCAATTGGGACTACCGCTACACTTGGACACGTGACACGGCGATGGCAGTGCGCGCCGCGAACCTGCTCGGATGCAACCGGGAAGCGCGCGAGTTCTTCCACTTCGTGAGGGATACGCTCGAACGGGACCGTGAGCTTCACATCATGTATGCAGTCGACGGCGGTCGGGTTCCCGACGAACAAACACTCGACAACTTCGCAGGGTATCGCGGCTCGCGACCCGTGCGCATTGGAAACGGCGCGCGCGATCAGCTGCAGCTCGATACGGCGGGGGCGCTGATGGACGCCGCGTACGTATACGAGCGTGGCGGTGGTTTGCTCACTGCGCGAGGTTGGCGACGGCTTCGGGCCGTCGTAGACAATGTCGCCTCGATGTGGGCGGAGCCCGATCATGGTATCTGGGAGCCCCGCGCCGGAAAACGCCACAACGTGCATTCAAAGCTGATGAGCTGGCTCGCGCTTCGCCGCGGGGTGCAGCTCGCGCCCTTGTTCGGCGACCAGCCGTTGCAAGCACGATGGCAGCAAGTTGCCGACGAGCTTCATGCCGAGCTCTGCGTTCGCGGGCTCGACCGGACCGGAAAGCGGTTCGTTGCGGCGTACGACCACGAGCACCCCGATGCGTCCCTGCTCCTGCTTCCGATTCACGGGTTCTTGCCGCCGAGTGACGACCGCGTGCTTCGAACGGTCGAGTGGATCCGAGCCGCTTTGGGGGACGGCCCGTATGTGTATCGCTACCGAGCGGATGACGGGGTAGGCGGAGCAGAGGGTGCGTTCGTCCTTTGCGGATTCTGGTTGGCCGAGGCCCTCGCGATGGCGGGTCAGATCGACGAAGCCCAGCAGGTCTTCGTCGCGCACGCCGAGGCGTCGAATCACTTGGGCCTTCTTGCGGAGGAGATCGACCCAGGGACCGGGACGCTGCTTGGAAACTTCCCGCAGGCGTTTAGTCATCTCGGGTTGATCAATGCCGCTGCCAGGATCGACTTGGCACTGCGTCTGCGGGATGAGGGCTCACCCCGCGTTCCTGAGGTCGAGATCGGGCGCTAGCGTGCGGAGTAGCTCGGAGGCACAGCAGGTGGACGTCTGCCGCATCGTGACGGCGCGGTTCGGCGTGTACGCGGCGGCCATCGCGGTGCTGACTGGTCTTGGGCTGTTCTTTCTAGCGGGAGTCCGTATCGCGGAATCCTGGGGCTGGTTTGCCCTGGCATCCTTCGGCGGAGTCGTCGCATCAGCCTGGAGCATTCGATCAGCATTGGGCCCCGGAGCCGACGCTGTGAGGCCGGCACGCGAAGACTCTGAGGGCGCGGAACCGGAGCCCTCGGTCGGGCTTCCTCCCGGCCAAGTAGCGCCGAGCACACCGTTGGAGCCGGAGCCCGACGAAGTGGACTACCTGATGGCGCTCCGTCACGAGTTCCGTACCCCACTCAACGCGGTGCTGGGTTTTTCGGACGTGCTGCTGAGCGGGATCGACGGTGAAGTGAACGACTCGCAGCGCGAGGATCTGGAGATCATTCGAGCGTCCGGGATACGTCTCAGAATCCTCCTCGATAGCGCGCTCGATCTCTCGCAGCTCGCTGGCGGCGAGCTGCGCCTGGATGTCGACCGCGCCGATGTGCGAGAATTGCTGGCCCGGGTGGCGGTCGAAGCTGGGCAGCTCTGGTCGAACAAGAGAAGGGCAGGGTGTACGCTGCCCGATCGGCCGTGCATCATCGATGTGGATGAAGCGCGCCTCCGAAGGTCGATCCTCGTGCTTGCTGATCTTCTGGCAACCGACCACCGCGATGCCGACATCGGCTTGATCCTAGTCCTGTCCGACGATCATATCGCGATCGAGGCGATCGCCGATCCATCTGATCGCATGACCCTCGGTACGCTTCCAACACCGGCCGAAGTCCTCGCCTCCGAGGATGCCACCGAGATCCGGCGATGGCCGGTCGCAGTGGCGTCGGAAGTCATCGCGCGCCACGGGGGTTCGCTCTACCACGGAGATGCACCGTCTCGATTTCTGATTCGCCTTCCCCTAGAGCGCACGTGATGACCGCCGCACGACATCCCGCCGTTCCCAAGCTCCGCCGGGCCTGCGTCGCGGTCTCGCTCTACTTTGCGGTCGTGTGGATGCTGATAGCCGATGAATATGTCTACTCGGGCGCATTGTTGGTCTTCGGCCTTGCTCTCCTCGTGGGGGCGAGAGTCTTGCGCTCGCTGTGGCCGCTCCTTCGAATCGAAGAGCCGGCGACGCAGCTGGAACCTGGGGCCGTGCCGCCGGCGTCGCTTCAGGACACCATCGAGGCCCACTCGGCAGACCCCGAGGAGCCGGAGCGACAGCGTGCGCGATTCCTCGGTGCGCTGGGGCACGAGCTGCGCAATCCCCTCAACTCCGTGACCGGCTTCTCAGACATGTTGCTCGGGCGTGTGGACGGTGAGCTCAATGCAGAGCAGGAACGAAGCGTTCGCACGATCCGCGCCAGCGCCGAGCGGTTGTTGAGGCTCGTTTCGACGGTCGTGGATCGCGCAAAGCTGGAAGCAGGGACACTCCGGCTGCAACAGCAGTGGGTCGCGCCCGATGAGATGATCTCCGAGGCGATTGCGTTCGTGCGCTCCCGTGCCGAGGATACATCCGTCATCGGCGGTGTCTCTGAAGGCTTGCCGCGCATTTTTGTCGACCGTCATCGTACGGTTCACTCGCTCGTGAGCCTCGCGGTGCTGGTGATCCAATCCTCCGGGACCGATATTGCCATGCGGGTTGCGCCGCCTCGCCGCGATCAGGTTGGTAAGGGTTTCGTGCAGTTCGATTTGATGGCGACTCTCAAAGATTCGTCGACCGCTACGCTCGCCATCGTGGAGCGGCTCGAGCAACCGCTATCGCCCTCGGACGCGCTCGGATTGGAGGTCGCGGTGGCGCGAAACGTGATCGAGGCGCAGGGCGGCCGCATTTGGACCGAAGCCGGGACCGCGGGGAGTCTTCGGGTGTGCATGACGCTCCCAACGTCGGCGCACTAGCTCTGTTCCGCCTTCAGCGCGTCGAGAATGGCCTGGTACGCCAGGTTGCGCTTCCACCCGAACTCGCGTTGGAGCTTCTGAGTCATTTCCTTCGTTGAAAGCCCTTCGTGCTTCCACTCGACGGCGAGCGCACGGACGTCGATGTCCTCGACCGGCCCTTCGGGCGGCCTGCCGTCGATGACGACCGTGATTTCCCCCCGGGCGGGGTCGGATAGCTTACTTCGCACTTCCGGGACCGTGCCCCGAATCGTTTCCTCGTGCATCTTAGTCAGCTCTCGACAGAGCGCGATTTGCCTATCCGCACCCAGGGCGCGTTCTAGGTCGTCCAATGTCCCGTGAATTCGATGAGGGGATTCGAACAGGACGATCGTGATACCCGACTGGGCAATGCGATCGAGCACGCGGACGCGCTCCCCGCCGCTTCGCGGGAGGAATCCTTCGAACACGAATCGGCGCACGGAGAGGCCCGCAACGCAAAGCGCTGCCAACACGGCGCTAGGGCCGGGAACGGCCTCCACGTGGATTCCGGCATCCGCGGCGCGGGAGACGAGGTAGACGCCCGGATCACTCACGACCGGCGTCCCCGCATCGCTGACGAGTGCGTAGTGAGCTCCGTTGACCAGCTCCGTAACGATGAGGTCCACCTTGTCGTCGTTGGTGTGTGCGTGAAACGAGCGTAGCGGCGTGTCGATGCGGTGCTTGGAGCAAAGCGTACGGGTGTGACGGGTATCTTCCGCAAGAATGAGGTCGGCTTCGCGGAGAATGCGAAGTGCCCTCAGCGTGATGTCCTCCAGACATCCAATGGGCGTCGCGACTACGGATAGGCGACCTGACATTCTTGGGCGTTACCACATCTCGGGGGCACTGCGACCCGGCGGCTTACGGAGATTCGTAGACTTCGACCACCGTCTCACCGAGCTCCTTCTGAAGGAAGGCTTTGAGCTTCTTCAACAAACGCTTCTCGATCTGCCGAACCCGCTCGCGGCTCACTCCGAACTCGTCTCCAAGTGTCTGCAAGGTCTTGGGGTCTTCGGCGACCAGTCGGTCTTCGAAGATCTTCTTCTCCTTGTTCACGAGCGACTTCCCGAACTCGTGAATCTTCTGGGAGAATTGATCTCCGACTTCCGCCTCGGCCAAAGTGTCGTCCACGCGAACATCCTCCGAAGGAAGGAGCTCCACGCGGGCCACGGACCGGCCTTCAGCCGTTCCAACCGGAGCATCGAGCGATGCATCTCCGGTGGCAAGTCGCATGTCCATCGACACCACGTCTCGCTCCGGGACATTGAGGTTTTCCGCAATGATTTCTGCGGTCGGCTCGATGCCCATCGCCGACAGTCGGGCCTTCTCCTTTTGAAGGTTGAAGAATAGCTTTCGTTGGGCTTGGGTAGTGCCCACCTTCACGAGTCGGTGGTTGTTCAGGATGTAGCGAAGCATGTACGCGCGGATCCACCAAGCCGCGTAGCTCGAGAGCTTTACACCCTTGTACGGATCGTACTTCTTCACGGCCTGCATGAGGCCGATGTTGCCCTCCTGCACGAGGTCGAGGATGTTCTTGTACGCTTGACGATAGTCGTACGCGATCTTGACGACCAAACGCAGGTTGGACGTGACCAGCCGCTTGGCCGCCTCGAGGTCGTCTTCTTCGAAGAACCGCACCGCGAGGTCGTGTTCCTCTTCCTTTGACAGAAGCTTGTAACGCTGGACATCTCTCATGTAGACGCCTAGCGGATCACGGCGCGTGAGAGACGACGCGGAGCTCGCCAGAGTGCCGGCCTCGCCTTCGCTTCCGCTCGGCTCTTCATCCAACTCCATGATCTCGGCGCCGTGTGGCTCGTCGAGCTCGTCGGGTGGTTCTGGGTCGCTTCCGATCATCAATCCTGCTCGTGAGAGCCATCTCTAAAGCACAGTCCCCCCGCGCGTCCAGTGGCGGCCTTCATTTGGGCGCTTCGAACGGCTGAGTACCCGCCGCTCTGGGCCGGAGACGGCTCGCGAACGAGCCAGCGACGATATACTGGATGGCGCCGTCGGTGGTCTGTGCGGCCTTGAGCCCGCTCGACGCCAGCTCCAGCATTGTAGCGACTTTGGCGCTGCGACTCTTGTACGCATCTTGGATTTTCACACGAAACATGAGGTTGAGCTCGGAACGCCCGAGCGGGCGTAGGAGCCGCGCTCTGCCGAGAACGTCGAGCTCGAGGTCTTCGCCGTGGGACGTCGCTCGTTCGATCTTCGCCGAACCCTCTTCGATGACCACGACCAGCTCCAGGTTGCCGGCATCGGCCTTGTCGAGGGTCAACCCACCCCATCCCGGGATCTCCAGCTTCGACTCGCCGTCACCGACGTGCAGGCCTTCGATGGTGATTTCCACGTCGCCTGTCGACTCCGCAACCTCACTCGGCATGACGAGCGTAACCTCACCGTTGAGCACGCCGGCGAGAGGAACCTTGGTGAACTTGCGGAGCATCGGGAGCGCCTCGAGGTCGATGTCGTCGAGCTCGACATCGACCTCCATATTGTCTACCCCGAGTGTCAGCTCGCCTTCGACCTCTCCTCCGGCGAGCTCAGCGTCGAAGCCGTAGGTCTTCGTATCGGACATCAACGAGAACAACGAAGTGCTCACGGTGAGCTCGTCGAAGACCAGGTCGACGGGAGGCGTGTCTTCTCCCTCCGACGGGAGCGTGACGCGCAGATTCTCGAAGGTGAGCCCTGTGAGGCCCGAGTTTGTCAGATCGACGATCTCGAGCTCGTAGCCACGCGCCTGCGCCTCTTGGATCAGACGGTCTCCGAGCCGATCGTACGGAAAGGTTCGGTAGGCAAAGAACACGAAGCATAGGAAGAAGAAGATGGGATATCCCAGCCACCTCAGAATCTGTCCGATCGAAATCTGTCGCACGAGCTACTCTTGCTCCGCTGCCGATGGAGCCTCGCGGTCGTACGCGCTCACGGCGAGCTTCACGGTGTAGCCGGTGCGCATTCTACCGCCTGTCATCTGGATTAGCTCGATCGAGACTGGATACGAGCTGTTCTCGATGTCGGCCAGCATTTCAATCAAGGGCCTCAACTCGACGACGGGCAACGAGACGCGCACCGATCGGCGGCTGTAAGCGCCCATGTCGAGCTTTGGCTGGTCGGTGATCCCGAGGCCGGACACCCCATACTGTTGAGCACGTTCTTCGAGGAAGCCGCCTAAGGACGGCGCCTTACGGTTGTAAAGGCGTTCCACGGCGCGGCGTTCGGCTTTCTGCTGCTGCAATCTTGGCTCCGAGCGGCGGATATCCTGCAAGACTTGCGCAATCTCGGTGTTCTCGGTCTCGATGTCCGAGATGCTCGAAATCGCGACATACATCGGCAGGATGACCACGATCGCCACGAACACGACCGCCATGAGACTCAGCAGCCGACGCTCGCGATGGCTCAAGGCATCAGCCCAGTTGCGCACGTTGTCCAATGCGTCCGCGACGGCCACCTCAGTCCTCCTCCCCACCGCGCGTAGCGGTTTCCTCGCATCTGACTTTGACGACCAACTTGTAGTCCTTCCGGTCCTCGACGGCGGTCGAGATTGACCCCTTCTCGACATCGGCGAAGCATGAATGCGTTTGGAGGGCGTCCACGAGTCGGTCCCGTTCGGCAATGGAGCCAACGGTGCCTTGGATCTCGAACCTTCCGTTGTCACCATCGTCGTCGATTTCGATCAGAAGGCGACGGGTGTCGTGCTGGATTTCGACAGGGATGCTCTCCGAAATCGCCTCGAGAATGTCATAGGCGTCGAAACGGGGGAGGGGGTCGTCGATGCGAGGCCCGGCCGTGAGCAGCTCCCGCGCATGCAGGGCGCTATGCGCCTCCTCCACGAGGAGATCATTGCTGACCTCGGCCAACTCGGCGGTGAGCCCTGCGTGCTCTGCGCTGGCGACTCGATAGCGGGCCATCAAAGAAACGGCAAAGGAAAGCATGACCGCAGCGAAGCAAACCGCGATGAGGCGCAGGTGCTTGCGAATCTGGCCCGCGGCCGCTTGCGATGCGAACTCGCCTTGCCGAAGATCGAGTTGCTTCCCCCGTGAGATGGCACGCGCTGCAAGAGCTGCGGCCTTGGTGAATTTGGGGCGCATCTCCTCGTCGGCTCCGGCCGCCTCGGGGAGCTGGGCCACACTGCACTGCACTCCGAGTTGCTCGGTCAGCCATTGCCGGGCGCTTTCCATCGGGGCCGTTTCGCCAGAAAGCAAGATCTGGGAAGGAGTTTCGGACCGCTGCGCTTTATAGCTAGCGAGCGTGCGTTGAAGGGCGCCACCCAGATCCGCGCGCCGGCCGGACTCGACCAAATCCATGCCGCCGGAGACGGTTCTCGCGAACGTGCAACGGCCGTTTGTGAGTACTGCGAAGTCCGTGCTCTTTGGGCCTACGTCGATGACGAGCACCGTCTTGTCTTTGAGCGCCTCTCCGAGTAGCCCGCCGAGGCCATCAAAAGCGGCCGCCCCAACGGCAAGCTCTCTTGGGTCGACTCCCGCCGATTGGAGCTCACGGAGTCGGTCGGCCACGCTTTGGCGAGGGGCAGCCACGGCCATCAGTTGGATGGTCGAAGCATCGCGACCCACGATCTGGTAGTCGACGACCGCATCCTCGACGTCGAACGGAAGCACGGCGCTGAGCTCGCCCGGCAAGACTTCTGCGGCCTTCTTTTCGACACCTGCTGGAAGGTCGATCAGCCTCAGTGAAGCGGCCTCGCCGCTCAGGGAGGCGACGATGCGGTCCGGCGGCTGTGCGCCCTCGGCCAAGATCTGCGCGACGGCGGCCGCGAGCAGGTCTTCCTTCGATGCCGATTCCGCCGAATAGGGCAGGGGCGCCTCAGCGTACCGTTCCATTTCGGATCCGCGTAGGGTCGTCCTCAAGAACGCGCCGCGAACCACTCGGGGTGTGACCTCTAATCCCAGAACCAAAGACATTTCAATTCATCCGATAATAGTGGAAGACGCCCAACCCCGGCACTCGGCCGGTGTTGGGTGGTGGTGGCACCCACCGCGCGTGGAAGTTGACCACAGAGACGATTCGCACCTGGGAACGGCCCACCAAACCGGTGGCTTTGATGGTGAAGATCGAAGCTGAAGACGAGAATGAGCGAGCGAGAGGCGTTCGCTGCTCTGCTGGGATCTCGATAGGCGTGAAGAGGAGCTCACTATCCTCTCCGAGAAAACCGGTGAGCATTCCATACAGTTCCTTCTCGCTTCCCTTGCCCTCGACGAAGTTGAGAAGATCGGTTGGGCGACTGAACAGGGGAATGGGAAGGAGTTGACGGATCGTGGACAGAATCTGGGTGAACTTGAGACCTTCGAGCGGATCCATGCAAAGATCGACTTCCGGTACGTACGAACAGATTCTCCCGAGCAGCACCTGAGGGCTGGCCTCGTTGATGTTCACGAGGCCGGATGCGTAGATCGTCATGATGCGAGATGCCGGGTCGTTTGGGATCGGCTCCACGAACGTCGCCCAGAAATCATCGCTGAAGCCACGCACCAGGCGGAGCTCCTCGATCGAGTCGAAGGGGGCGTTCTTGTTGCGGTAGGGGTCGTCGCGCAGCTGATAGAGGGCGTCGTCCTCCGTGCCGGTGCCGCCGGTGCGGGTAGTGCCGGCGCCGGGATCGAAGTCGGTGCGCTGAATGTCGTGATCCCACCAGTCGATCACTGCGGTGACGAGATCGATGCGTGTGGTTAGGGTGCCAGTCTCGTCTTCCTTGGTGAACAGCATGTCGTAAGGGCTCTCTGGGAGCTGTCCACCGGTGAGCGAAAAGAGCTGCGCCGCGACGTTGTTTCGGGCCCGCTCGCCGTCGAGGAACAGCGGGTCGTTCACGTTGATCTTGCCGTTCTCGCTGACTGCGATGACGTGGCATTCGCCGGGTAGGTTGTCGAATCCCACGGTGTCACCAAAGTCGATTCCGAGCTGCATCAAGGTGTCCCGCTGATCCTCGGGGGTGCAGAACGGCGACAGGATCTCGTTGACGAAGTTCCAGACCGGCAGCTGAGGGGCGGGCCGGCCGGTCGCGCCCCGGTACAGCGGGTCTACGAATCGGCGAACCGCGGGCTCCTTGGCGATCAGCAAACGCGTCAAGTTGGTGGCGCTCTTCGCCATGTATTCGGCTTGCAAGGCGTCCCTCTGCGACGTTGAGACCGCGAACGCCGTTCCGGTCGTTTCGTGCATGTCCGCCAACAGAACCGCGAGAATCGCCACCGTCGTGATCGCCATGATGAGGGCGACCCCTTCTTCGGAGCGTTTGCGGTGCGGTCCTGTGATAGCGCGGTTCATGGGTTGTAGTTGGCGTGGTTGAGGGCATAGGTGAGCGGAATCGTGACGCGCGTACCAAATGTCTGTGTCTGGCCTCGGCCGCGCGGATCTTCCACGGTGAGCCGGATTCGCACCTGCGTGGGGAGGCGATTGGGTTGGGCAAGCACGTCTTCGGTGTCCCAGGTCTGAACCCAATCCGTCAGAAGAGGATCGAAGTACTCGAGATTGAACTCTTGGACGCGCTCCACGAGGATCTGTGACTTGCCACCCCGCTGGGGGTTCTCGTCGATTCGACTCTGCTCACGGCGAGCGAGGACCTGCACCCCGGGCTCGTCTGGGTGTTCGGCGACGAAGTAGCTGATTTCATTTTGATCCGACTCGGGTGCATCTCGGTAGAGCCGCCGATGCGAGAACGATGTGAAATCGATTCGGTCGCCTTTCCCGTGGTCACTCCCGATGAAGGCCGTTTCGACGACGCGAAGGTCGGGCGAGGGGTTCACATGGGTAGAGACGAACGCCATCGTGAGCTCACGAGCCATGCGCTCGAGCGCCATGTGGACGATCCGAGAATGGTCGACGTCTTTCTCGACGCGCGCTTTGTTGAGAGCGGTCTGAGAAAATCCGCCGTAGATCATCGTGCCCACGAGGGCGAGCACCGTCACGGCGAGGATGATCTCGAGGAGGGTGAAGCCTCGTTTCATTGGCTCTCCTCCTCCGCCGTGTCATCTACCGGCGCGGGCTGCTCCGACACGAGGAACTGGATGACGTCGAAGCCGCGCTCCTTCGGTCCTTCCTTCCAACGGACGGTCACGGTGGCTCTACGCACCTGCTCTTCGAGGAAGGGCTTCAAGATCGGGAAACCAAGCTCCAATGCGAGCATCGCGAGGTTACCCGATTCGCCCGCGAGGACTTGCTGCGTGGTCTCGGCCGTCTCTGCCTCATCGAGCTCTTGGTTGATTCGCTCGGACGTCGTGACCTCGCTGTCCTCGTCCCCCTCTTCGTCCCCCTGAGCGCCCAGCTCCGGGAGGACGATTCGCTCCACCAGCCAGTCGCACTCGAAGCCCTCGACTGGGGCATGCTCGCAACAAGCGTCGGTATCCTTTTTCTCGATCGCTGGCAATCCTTCGATTGCGATCACCTGCTCGATCTCCCCCATCTTGCAGCGCGCCAGCGTGGCGGCGACGTTCTGCCGGCGAGCGCGTGCCGCCACGTTTGCGGCGCCGACCTCACTCGAAAAGATCGCCGTCAGCGAGAGGCCGAGGATCGCTACCGCGATCATCACTTCCAGCAAGGTGAAGCCACGCCCGGTCATAGCGAATCTTCGACTTCCCCCTCATCGTCGAGCTCGTCCAGGGGCTCGTAAGCGAAGTTGTGAATGCGCGCATTGCCTGTGAGGGGGTGGATCTCCACGCTGTAGACCGTGTCGCTCGAGTCACTCAGCTGGATGACCGCGTGCTCCGTCACGCCGCCGGGGAAGAAATAGAGGGCCCCCTCTCCATCGGTTCGCGTGTCCATCTCGTGCGGGGTGATCAATGCGTGGATCGAAATCCCATCCCCGACCGGCTTGGCGGAGTACCGTTCCAGTACCTTGCCACTCTGGTTCCGGATCGGCTGAAACGGTGAGATCGGCTCTACCGGACTCAATGGTTCCTCGAGTCGCGCTCTCGCAAGATCCCACGGGTCGACCGCCTCTCCGGCGTCGGTTTCGAGCTGGGCCTCCGTGGCCAGAGTCACCGGCGTGTCGGTTTCCTCCACCGCCATCGTGTCCTTCTCGAAATCGAAGCGCAGGCGTGTCGTCGTCCCCTGAGTGAGGGCTCGGTTGTACGCGAATCGCGCTGCACTCGTGACTTTGAAAGCCGAGGACCGCAACCGAGTTCGTGTGACGGCCCCCAAGCCAAACGTCGCTCCGGTGACCACGACCGCAATGATCGCTACCACCAGAATCACCTCGATGAGGGTGAATCCGCCGTTCGTTCGGGATGAGGCGCGTCGGATCATGAGCCGTCTAGATGTCGTCTTCGGTGTTGAACTCGAGGTCGGGTCCGGCCGAGAACACCGCGATGTCACCGTCCTCGCAGCTGATCTGGAACGGTGTGTCCCAGGCGTCGGTCGTTCGCCGGCTTCCGTCGAGATACCGGTCGGTCACCAAGTCTTCGACGGTCGGACAGCCTCTTGGGTTGTCGGCCACGTAGAGCATCACTGCCGAGCGAAGCCCTTCGGCGTCGGTCTTGGTGGTCTTGATTCGAGCCTTCTCCAATTGTGGTAGCAGAGCCACTGCGACACCGCCGGCGATCATCGCGAAGATCGTGATGACGATCATGATCTCGATGAGGGTCATGCCCTCTCGTCGCCTCCGGCGGGCGAGTCGCTGTTGTAGGCGTGTCTCGTTCGTGTTGGGCATGGAGCCTCCAGTTCGGTTCATTGAATGTTGTCATCCTTTACGAGCGAGCCGCTCGGGCCCGCAGAAATTACTTCGGCTTCCTGTTCGAAGTAGCCTGGACAGCGGATCGAGAGAGGTCTTCCCCAGCCATCCTTGGGGATCGAATCGAGGTAGTGCTTTTGAGAGAGCGGCGGGTGAAGCAGCTCCGTATCGGAGCGCGGACATCTCCCGACGTCGGTTCGAAAGCGGTCGATCGCTTGCTTCACCTGAGCAATCGCGACCTGGGTATCGCGGACCCGGACCCGATGCCGTGCATACCGCATGAACCCCGTCGTGAGCACAGCCAATGAAACGACGGCCAACAAGGCCTGCCATCGCGTGTTCCTGAGAATGCCGCGCCAGCGTCCCCCACGCCGCTCCCACGGAAGCGACATTCGTTCTCTTTGTCTTCGTCGCGCCACGCTCACTCCTCATTGAATCATCTCGTTGAGTTGGAGTAGCGGCATCAGAATCGCAAATGCAATGCCGCCAACGACTGCGCCCATGACGACGATCAGCAAGGGTTCGAGGACCGAGGTCACGACCCCGACTCGCACTTCGATCTGTTGATCGTAGGCGTCTGCCACGTGAATGAGCATCTCTTCCAACTGTCCGGTACGTTCACCCACGGCGATCATGTGGGTCACGATCGGGGGGAACCTGCCCCCCTGTCGGAGTGGCTTGGCGATGCCTTCGCCTTCACGGACGCTGGCGCGCGCATCCTCCACGACTCGCATGAGCTCCGTGTTGCCGAGTACATTGCGTGTGATGTCCATGGCCGTGAGCACAGGGACGCCGCTCGCGAGCAGCGTCGCCAGCGTCCGGGCAAATCTGGCCACGGCGACCATGATCAACAGTGGTCCGAGGAGTGGGACCTCGAGTATGAAGATGTCCCACTTCCTGCGGCCCGCCTCGGTTGCTTGCCAACGCCGGAACCAATAGATCCCGCCACCCAGCAACGCCGCTAGCAGCCACCAGTAGTTGCTGAAGATGTCACTGACCCAGATCAGCAGGCTGGTGTACCAGGGCAGAGTCTGGTTGAAGTTTTCGAAGATCGCGGTGACCTTCGGCACGACGACCGACATCATCAGAAAGAGGATTAGGACCACGACCACCGCCATGACTACCGGATAGGCAAGGGCCCCACGAACCTTGCTCTGAAGCCTGGTCTGGTCGTCCAAGAACTCGGCCAGCCGTCCGAGCACCTCTTCGAGCGTGCCCGATGCCTCGCCTGCCGCCACCATGTTGACGTAGAGGGTGAGGAAGATCTTGGGGTGTGCTTTGAGTGCGTCCGCCAGCGTGCTGCCCTCGTTGACCTGATTCCGGGTGTCGGTGAACGCCGCCTTCAGTTCGGGCTGGTCGAGTTGCTCGATCAACGCGTTCAGGGCTTCGACCAACGGGACACCGGATCGGAGCAGCACGGAGAGCTGGCGAGTGGCGACGGCCACGTCCATCGGTGAAACCCGTCGGAATAATCGCCTGAAGTCGATGTCGCGGGATGCTTTCCTCGCCGCCTCAGATTGCTCGAGGATGTCCGTCGCCAGGATTCCATCGCGCCTGAGCAAAGTGCGTGCCGCTTTGGCACTCTCGGCGTCGCGGATCCCCTTGACCGACTTGCCCCGTGCATCGATGCCCTTGTACGCGTAGATCGCCATGGCTTAGACCTCGGCGGCCTGGGTCGCCGCGAGTACTTCTTCAACGCTGCTGATGCCCGCCACGACCTGGCGCGCGCCATCTTCGCGGAGCAGACGCATCCCCTGCTGTTGCGCGACGCGCTGGATCGTTTTCGCGTCGCTGTTGTTCAAGATCTCTCGGCGCACGGGCTCGTCGATCATCATGAGTTCGAAGATTCCGATTCGGCCCCGATAGCCCGTGTTTCCACACGTGTCGCAGCCAGCGTGATGGTAGAAGGTCAGCTTTCCAAGGTCCCCGCCGACCGGATCCGGCAAAGTCGCAGGGTTGCTCCGGCCAATCACGGTGGTCGCCGCAAGCCTCTGCAGCTCGGCGAGCTTCTCCTGTGCCATCGCTAAATCGATGCCTAGCTCGCGAAGATCTTGCGCGGTCGGCGTGTACGGCGTCTTGCAGTCATCGCAGAGCTTCCGGACGAGGCGCTGAGCCAGTACCGCCAGGACGGAGGACGAAATCTGATAAGCCTTGATGTCCATGTCGACCAAACGCGTGATGGCGCTAGGCGCGTCGTTGGTGTGCAAGGTCGAGAGCACGAGGTGACCGGTGAGCGACGCATGAATCGCGATCTCTGCCGTCTCGTGGTCGCGGATCTCGCCGACCATGATGACGTCCGGGTCCTGACGAAGAAAGCTCCTCAAGCCTGACGCAAACGTGAGCCCGATTTTCGGCTGGACCTGCATCTGACCGATGCCGCGTAGCTCGTACTCCACGGGGTCCTCGGCGGTCAGGATGTTCTTTTCGGGCGTGTTGATCGTGTTCAGGCATCCGTAGAGCGTGGTCGTCTTACCGGAGCCGGTCGGACCGGTAACGAGAATGATGCCGTTGGGGCGTTTGATCAGGGCCTCGAGTTGGTCGAGCTCGCGCCGAGCGAAACCCAAGTCGATCAGGCTCAGCAGGACCTGCTCTTTGTCGAGCAGACGCATGACGACGCGCTCGCCCTTGGCCGTCGGGATCGTCGACACACGAACGTCGACCACCTTGCCGGCGATCTTCTTGGTAATACGGCCATCTTGAGGAAGCCGCTTTTCCGCAATGTTGAGGCCGGCCTCGATCTTCACGCGGCTCACGATCGAGGAAAGGAACCCACGATTTGCCTCTTTGCGAGGAATGAGCCGCCCGTCGACTCGATAGCGCACGATGACTTTGTCCTCTGTCGGCTCGATGTGAATATCAGACGCGCGCTCTTTGACCGCGGTGTAGAACAGGTTGTTGACCCAGCGAATCACCGGCGCTTCGTCGGTCATGTCGATCAGGTCGCGAAGCTCTTCGACCTCCTCGCCTTCTTTCGCCTCTGCGAGCGCCGTTTCGTCCTTCCGCTCGTAGACGCGGTTGATCGCGTCGTCGATCGTTTCTTCCGAGGCCGCTACAGGGAGGATGGTTTTCCCCAGAAGGATCCGGAGGTCGTCGACGGGGAAGGGATCCAACGGATTGGCGACGGCAACGCGGACGCTGTCCTCTGATTGGCTCAGGAGGAGGACGCGGTTTTGACGCGCGAAGTTGATCGGTACCGCGTCGATGAGCTCTTCCGGAATGAGGTCCGTGGCGATCTTCTCGACGAACTCCATGCCTACCTCGTCGGCTAACGCCCGGACGACCTTGTCTTCCTCGATGGCGTGGGTAGCGACCAGGAAGTCCGTGAGGTCGATCGCGCGGTCCGCTGCGGTCTCCAGCGCGGCTTCGAGCCTATCCGGTTCGAGCGCACCGCGCCGAACCAAGATTTCACCGATATATCGCTGCTCGAAGCTCATTCTTCGGGGCTCTCCGTCTCTTGATTGGTGGGCTCTGGCGCCTCGTCGGGCGCGTCGGCTGCCGGACTCTCCGAAGGTTCGCTCGTGTCGGCCGTTTGCACCGGACCCGGCTCTGTCCCGTCCGGCTCGATGACCTCCTCCGGGCCCTCTGGGGCGATCGGTTCCTCCGGTTCGCCCGGGGTCTCCGGCTCTGCTGGGGCTTCCGGCTCATCGATCGATGGTGGCGGTGCGCCGCCCCCTTCCTGCTCGTCCGCTGCCGTTGGGGGAATCGACTCCGCAGCGTCCGGCTCGACAACTTCGGTTGATTCCTCCCCGTCCGGTCCAATCACGAAGGTCTCTTCCTCCTGGGGCGGCGCCAAGCGATAAGCGCCAATCGGTGCACGCGGCACGTGGTCGGGCGGAGGCTCGAGCTCGGCCGCCTGCGCCAGCAACATCTCTTCTTCCACGCCGTCGATCTCATTGACGATCTCCGAAACGAGGCCGCGTGTTCGGGAGTAGTCGATGTGCGGCTCGAACTTGTCTTCACCAAACACGAAGTAGCGGTCGATCATCTGTTGTCGCTCTTGCATCTTGCGCTCGAAGATCTCTCGAAGGTCGCCCGGGTCGCGGATGATGTACGGCGTGAGGATGAGCAACAGGTTGGTTTTGCGCTTGGTCTTGCTGGTCTTGCGGAAGAGAGCGCCCAAGATGGGAATGTCGCCGAGTACCGGAACCTTGTCTTCCTTGTTCTGAATCGCGTCCCGCATCAGACCGCCGATGACGATCGTCTGCTGGTCACGGACCATGACCTCAGTTCTTGCCGTGCGGCGGTTGATCGAGACCACGCCTAAGGTGCCGGAGGTCGCGCCCTGCTCGGAGATCTCCTCTTCGACCTCGAGCCGGATCTCGTTGTTCGCGTTGATGTGCGGCGTGACTCGAATAGTGGTGCCGACGTCCTGACGCGCGACGCTGCCGAGCCCACCCGCGAGGCCGGCAAGGTTGCCGAGGTCCTGACCTCCTTGCGCCGCTCCGGCCAATGCACCCAGGCTGCCCGCACCCGCGAAGGTGCCGGGTGCCACACCGTTGGTCTGGAGCGGGATGTTCTCACCAACGCTGATCTCGGCTTCGGTGTTGTCCATCGCAATGATGTGCGGTGTGGAGAGCACGTCGGCATCACCCGAAGACGCCAGCGCCGTCACCACGACTCCGAAGCCGGGAACAGAGAAACCAACCAGCTGCTGCGAGTTCTCGATCGTCGGCCCTCGAACACCGAGGGCTAAGCCGGTGAGGTTGTTTTGCGTGATGTCGATCGACGAAGGAGCGTTAAAACCAAATAGGGAGAGCGATCCATCGGTCGGAAAGTCACCCGCGCCTCCGTGGAAAGCGAAGCCGAGGTCCGACGATCGCTCGACCCCGAGCTCCATGACCACCGCGTCGATGAACACCTGCTTTCGAGGCGCATCGATACGTTCGATCACACGCTTGAGCGCCGTGTAGTCGTGAAGCGAAGCGGTGACGATCAGTGCGTTCGAGGGTTCGTACGCCGTGATGGCGACGCTGCCCTCGAAGAGCGAAGCGGCGGCTGCAGGCTTGGTAGCCGCTTGAGCGCCGGCACGGGCCTGCCTCGCTGCGGTCGGGCGCGCTGCTGCGCCCACGAGTGCGGTGAGGGCGCTCGCGATGTCCGAGGCGGCGCCGTGCTGCGCGTAGTGCACGTGAATGCGCCCCTCGCCTTCGAGCGGCACGTCGAGCTGGCGGATCATTTCCAGGATGCGCAAGTAGGCACGCTCCGTTGCGATGATGATCAACGAGTTCGTGCGCTCGTCCGCGATGATGTTACGGATAGTCGACTCGGTCGCGGTGGAGCCGATCAGCACTGGGTTGTTCACATTGGCCTTCGCCGCCCGGGCCTTCGCGGCCGGCGCCTTTTTTGCTGTGGA
>CALLDH010000314.1 GCA_937998345.1 uncultured bacterium
AGAGCAGGTCATCGAGATCGTCGAGGAACATCGGTGGGATGAAGCCCCAGAGCTCGGTTCCCGCGTCTTTTCCGCCTGCGCAGGAGAACTCATCCAGGTTGTTGCCGACCGTGAACTCGCCGGCGGGATGGTCATCGGCCAAGAACGCGTGGATGATACCGTCGTTCGTCGCCGCATAGATCACCCGCGGGCGTCGATTGAGCTGCCAGCCATCCGAGGATAGGTCTTCGAGCGAGTTCGGGCTCTCCTGGTGCGCCAGTCCCAGGCGCCAGTCGTTGTAGGAGCGGTCCTCGATGTCGTCGACCAAAGGCCCGACGATGGCCGGGGTCGAGTGATAGATATCGCCTAGGCGCTGGTCTTCGCGCCCACTTCCTGGGACTCCGTGTACCCATTCGACAATCGTATCGACCAGCGCATCGTCGACGCCGCTGACGAGGCCGAAGTACTCCGCCGGGAGGGTGCTGGTGAACTCGCCCGGGGGCACGCCGTTGAGCCCCGCTGCCGCGGTCGGCGGGTTGATTCCAACGATCGTGGGCTTGCTCCTACCGTTGCCGATCAGGTGGTCGTTGATCTCCGTGGGATCAGGCAGGACGGTCCAAAGGTTACGCGAATAGCCTCCGGCGAAGTTGACCGCCGTGTCGGAGCTCCAAGGCTCCACGTCGCCCGGGGCGACGTTCTGGGAGTTGAGGAGTACGTGGAAGCGGTCGGAGTCGTCGACGACCTGAGTCACCGGGATCCCGTTGACGCACTCGGTTCGGCGGCGCTCGAGGATTCCGTCCCAGGGGTCCGAAGCATCCACCGATGCGTTGAAACCCGAAATGAACTCGGCTTGAACCAGGCCCGGCGAAAGGCCGGTGCTGACGGGAGCGGTACGGCTGGTGGCGCCCGGGTTCTGCTCGTTGAGGGCCGTGCTCAAGGCCGTCACGAGATCGGCGCGGTCGGCCACCAAGAAGGCCTGACCGGTGTCGCCCACCGACGCGATGTCGTTCAGAAGCGCTTCGACCGCGGCCACCTGCGCGGCGTCTCCATCCAGAGCGAACCCGATGACATAGAACTTGTCGAGCTCCCCATTCGCGATCATCGAGGACACCGTGTCGGCAACCTCCTCGTAGGGACACCCGCCTGCGCCGACCGGCGCACCCAGGGCCTGGCAGTTCACCGGGGGTCCTCGCATGTCGCCGTTCGGGAAACCGTCCGTGATCAGGACAGCGCTACGGGCGCGACAGCCGTAGTACGGATCGCCCGGATCCCCGGCGCTCGCCTTGGGGTTGATGTCATCGTCGTTCTGAAGAAAGTACTGAAGGTCGGTGACCAGGGCGGCGGTCGGCGTCGCGCCAAAGGGACGCAAGGGATTCTTGCCCAGCCCGGAGTCGCCGAGAACAGTTGCTTGAATCGAGGCGTTCGTGGAGGTCATCGCCGCTGTGCTGTCCGCGCCCACGCTCACCAAGCCGCCTTCGGGCGCGACGACGGAGCGTGCCCCGTTGTTGAGCATGTAGACCACGCCGCTGGCGCCCGGGAACGTGTAGGGAGCGTCGTCCCCATACGAGTACATGCCCTTGGTGCCGAGCGACTCTGCCGGGAAAGGGGCAGCCTGGAAGTCGACCTGCGTGACGAGCGGGGGCCGGTCGCTCAGCGTGCCGATCGAGTCGAACGTCATCAAGCCGAACTTGATGCGCTCGAGGTAGATATCGAGCACGCCGTTTCCGCCCTGTGATCCGGTATATGCCGCGAGCTCCTGGGGCAACTGGATGTGTGGGAGGAAGTAACCCTCGTCGTACTCACCGGCGTAGATGCCACCGATACGAGTCTCGGAGTTGCACTCGTAGGGGCTGAACTCGCCGGTCAGAGCCTGCGCGACGACGGACCAGCGGTTTTCTTCGTACGCGCCGGGGCTGCAGACGGGAAGGCACTCGAGGCATGCGGGTGTGGTGCAAATGCAGTCGGGCTTTCGCTCCATCGACCCTGAAGTGTCGACGAGGAGCATGACGTGCGGCCGAATATTTCGGATGTCCGGAGCTTGTGCGGAAACCTTCGTGCTCGGTCCGAGCGACGCCAGAAGCAAGCCAGTCAGCGCAAAATGAAGCCAAAATCTCATAGCGACCCCGTAATGAAAGGCCCGCTGACGATATATGCGCGCATGTCGGCGCCGGTCTCGTTGCGCTGGCGGCCATGGTCTTCGGCATGAACCTGCTCCGTACCAGCTTTGACCTGCGCGCGGCCGCGGGCGGTCATGGTCGTGCGCATGTACTTGAACTTGGTGCCGCCTTGGGCGGCCGCGCCCGGCGCGAGCTTGCTCACGACGTGCTCGTCGTAGATATCGATCACCACACTCGGCGCGCGGGCGGAGGTCGCCCCGAACGAGGCGTCCGCGTCGACCGGCAAGTTCTCGAGCAAGCCGGCCGTGATGCCTCCATCTTGCGAGAGCAGGGCCCCGAAGTGCTCAGGATAGAGCCGGTATGCTCGCCGATTGTTGGCGAGCGGGGGTTCGGGGTAGCAGGCGCTCCCGCTCACGCAGCTGAACTGAACGCCCTCGGTGCTTCCCGGTGTCAACATGAGGTTCCGAACGGTGGACGGACCAAAGATGTCGAACCATTCGAGTGCGCCGATCAACCCTGCACGGGCTGCGTACCGGGTTTGCATCTGCTGGCGAGCGAAGCCGGTGCCCCTGACCTCGTGCGACACTGTATTTGCAGAGAACACGGCGCTGGCGGTGCCCACCATGATGATCATCAGAACGATGAAAAGCGCTGCGCCTTCTTGTTTTCGAGGATGTTTCATCAGAGGTTCCTCCTCGCCACGTTCATGACCGGGACCTCGATGTGCATGTGGCGCACGCGCGCGGAGCCCATCTGTGTGTCGTCCACCTCGAAGCGCGTCCCCGCGTCGGTGTTCGTGGAGTACGGGATCGCTGGATCCTCCATGGGGCTGCGAATGCCCAGATCGATGATGACCGAACGGACCTGCTCCGGGCTGCTGTTGATCGTGGTTTCGTCTGATGTCGCGGTGAGGGTCGAGGTCGTGGTGCCGGAGGTCGTGTCGATCAAGAAGCTCACCCGGAAGTTGCTGACGAACTCAGCAACGACCTGTGTGGAGCTGGGCATCACGTTGCCGGTCGTCGAGTCGAGGACGCGGCGCACCAGCACGCGGTTCGGCGCTTCGAAGGGGCCCGCGCCAGCGTCGGGGATATTGAATGTCGGACTCGAGGGACTCAGGTCGGTGTAGAACATGCCGCTGAAGTCCATGAAATCTGCGCCCACCTGATTGGCGTCGAAGGGATCGACGACGGCGTACTCGACCCATTGTAGAGGCGCGATGGTGGCTCCCTCTGCCGCCCCTGGAAGACAGCCCGTGCCGAGTGGCAGAGGCGGCGAGATCTGCAGCCGGACCTCGTCTTCCGTGTTGCCGTCCTTCCCGAAGACCGAGCGGAAAAAGTGTCGCCCCTCCGGGGTTTCGATGTGCAGAACCGAGCCCGTCTGAAACGCGCGCGCGCCTTTCTGCCCGATGCCGTTCCAACTCGCGGTCTGACCGCCCCAGGCGCTGTCCCAGTCGAGATCGCCGGTCAGATACGTCGGTGCGCTGCCGCTGGTGAAAGGCCCGGCGGTCTGGCCCCAGGAGAACGTTCGGCGATACGCCTGGTTACCTGATTGCAAGACGATCGTAGACCCGCTGTTGCCCGCGGAATGAACCAGCAGCTGATCGCTCAGATACAAACTGGTCAGGATGCGAAGCCGATCCGCGAAAACACCTGTGTTGGCGCTTTGCGGGTCGAGGACGGCCTGGTCCTCGTCGGCGTAGTATTGAAATGCACCCATCGGGCCGCTGCTGCCACCGAGCAACGGCAGGCTGGGCGGGGTGGAATCGCAGGTAGGTTCGCGGCTGCCGTTGGGTGATCCGAAGAGACCTGCTCGCGAAATGTCCCGGCGAAGCTCCATGATCGCGACGCGCGATGTACCCTGCGCGCTTGCGGTTCGCTGCTCCTGGTAGAACTGCTTGCTCATCGCAGAGCCGAGGCTGTACACGGAGGTGATCGCGGTAAGTCCGACGACCATGGCGACCATCAACTCGATGAGTGTGAACCCGCTCTTTTTCACGCCTAATCTCTCCTCAGCCACTGGACCACCGTCGAGGCGAAAACCGCATCCACGTTCGGGGCCGTGCCTATGCCCCAGCCGTCCGCGGTTGCTGCGTCGCAGTCCGCACCGCGGAAATTGCTTCCCGAGACCCAGTCCGGGTGCGCAGCGGTTCCCGGCATGTGCCCTGCGCGGTACCAAAACGTGCGAATATCGACCCGGGCCGAGCTTCCCTGCCGAACCCAGCTCAGCCGCAAATTGGTGCAGTATTTGATTTCGCTAGCGGTCGACGTGTCGTTGCCAAAGTAATCGAATCCGTAGGATTCGCTGCTGAGCGCCGGCGCCGGTGTGAACCAGTTCGTACCCGTTGTGGTCGCGGCCAGTGGGGCCAGGTACGTGGTGCCGGTCAAGGTGCTGCTGTTCATCCCGGGCTCGGACCAGGAGAGCGAATCCCGCTCTACACGCTCGATCCATCGTTCGGTGATCGCTAGCGCAGTGTTCATCTCGTGCGCCGAACGATTCGCGCCGCTGACCGCATGGTGCATCGAGAGGATGCCGAGAGAGCCGACGGTCATGATGCCGATCGCGATCATGACCTCGATGAGAGTGAACCCCCTTCGCCTGCGCGTTCTCCGAACGTTCATCGCAGCACCCGTGGGGACCCGGTCCCGTTCGGAATCAACACCTTGCGAGCAACGCCCATGGCGTTGCCATCGAGCTCCCGGTAGGCCAGAAAGCCGAATCCAGCTTGCGCGTTGGCGGTCTGCCAGTTCGCGAACAAGACGGTGTCGACGAACACCTGGTTGTTCGAACCGGCCTCGTAACAGAAGGTGCTGTTCTGCCATCCGTCGACCCGAATCAAGTCGTTGTCCGTCGGGTCGGGGTCGTAGGTGTGGGAGTAGAGATGGTCGACGCAACGCCAGTTGCCGCCGCAGTCCAGCTCGTCGAGGCTCACGTCAGCAACGTTCTCGAAGGTGCTCAAGGAGCAAGCGCCGGCGGTGCCTCGGAGCGTCTCGAAGGCAAAGGACTGACTGTTCGGTAGCAGTCCGGTCCCGCCATCGTTCATGTAGTCCACTCGGTGCGCGCGGCCGTAGGCCATCGACATGTACCGCGCCCGCTGAAACAGCGACACCACATCCCGAGCCGCCATCGCCACCCGACGATCCGCAAACGCCAACCCCATACTCGGCAATGCAGCACTCACGAGAATCCCCATGACCGCCAACACCACCATCAACTCAACCAGAGTAAGCCCTGCACGCTTCTTTCGAGATTCCCCAGGCACACCCCCCTTCGCTGCAACAGTCGTACCGAAACCCGAGAAGTGCTAACTAGGCGGAATTGCAAGCCATCAGCCCATCAGCATAGCGGTGCAGCTATGCAGAACATGCGGCCACTATGAAAAAATTACAGCCCCATAGACAAAGGCCCGTCCGACGGGCCGATCGAGGAGGACTCG